>UQWK01000024.1 GCA_900544725.1 uncultured Collinsella sp. | reverse complement strand
AGCTGCGGGAACGGCCCATCAGCTCAATGTGTTCGGCTGAGATCGGAAATCAACCCTCACCACGAGTGCCCATCGGAGGGAAGGGTAGCTAATTTGGGACGGGGCCATTTTAGCTACCCCGGCTGATAGCGCGAATGGTTGGCCAATTAACGGCTGGGGTAGCTAAAATGGCCCCGTCCCAAATTAGCTACCCCCAGCTCGCCTACTCCCCTAACAGCGCCTTCTCCGGCGTGATCGGCAGCGAGCGAACCTGATGGCCGGTAGCGTGTGCGACGGCCGATGCCACGGCGGCGAGCGGCGTGTTGATGACGACCTCGCCGATCGACTTGGCGCCAAACGGGCCCGTCGGCTCGTAACTCGGCTCAAAGGCCACGCGAATGCTGCCGATATCCAGGCGCGTGGGCAGCTTGTAGCTCATAAAGTTGCCGGTGCGCAGGCGGCCGCGATCGTCGTGCTCGACGATCTCGTAGAGCGCGTGGCCGATACCTTGGGCAATGCCGCCCTCGGCCTGGACGCGCGCGAGCGCCTCGTTGATCACGGTGCCGCAGTCGACGGCGGCGGCGTAATCCACAACAGTCACCTTGCCGGTGGCCTTGTCGACCTCGACCTCGGCAATGCCGGCCATAAACGGCGGGGGCGAAACGGGCAGGCAGGCAGAGGCGTGCGAGGTCAGCGCGTCGCCGCCCGCGATGTTCTTGACGCACAGGTTGGCAAAGTCGCGCAGCGTGAGGTAGCGTCCGCACTCGCGAGCGGCGCGCTCGTCGGACAGTCGCACGTACTGACCATCGAAGACCACGTCGGCGGCGTCAACGTCCCACATCTGGGCGGCCTTGGCGCAGATCTTCTCGCGCAGCTCGGTCGCGGCGTTCTTGGCGGCAAGGCCCGTCACGTAGGTACCGGAGCTCGCGTACGAACCGGCGTCGAACGGCGACACGTCGGTGTCTACGCCGCGCACCACGATCAGCGAGCTCTCCACGCCCAGCTCCTCGGCGGCAATCTGCGCCAGGATCGTGTCGACGCCCATGCCGTTATCGGTGGCGCCGGTGCCGATGGTAATGAAGCCGTCCTCTTCCAGGCGCATGTCGATGCCGGCGATGTCCACGTTGGAAATGCCAGAGCCCTGCATGGTGAGCGCACATCCCAGAGCACGCACGCGGTCGCCCAGGTCGACGGCTAGTGGCTTGTCTCGCCAGCCGATCATGTCCATCGCGCGCAGCAGGCAGCGGTCGAGTGCGCAGGCGTTGAGCTTCTCGTTGTAGTACTGCGGCATGACCTCGCCCTCGTGCACCATATTCTTAAGGCGCAGGTCGGCGGGGTCCATGTGCAGCATGTCGGCGAGCTCGTTGACGGCACTCTCCACGGCAAACTGGCCCTGGGTGGCACCGTAGCCGCGATACGCGCCGCCGCGGTTGGTGTTGGTGTAGACGGCGTCCCACCTAAAGCGGCTCGCCTTCACATGGTTGTAGATGGGCAGGCTCTTGTGGCCCGAGAGGCCAATTGTCGTGGTGGCATGCTCGCCGTACGCGCCGGCGTTGGACAACGTGTGCAGGTCGATGGCCGTGATGGTGCCGTCGTTCATGGCGCCCAGCTTGACGGTCATCTGCATCTGGTGACGCGAGTTGCCCGCGGTGATGGTCTCCTCGCGGGTGTAGCAGCAGTAGCTCGGACGACCGGTCTGCTGGGTCACGAACGCCACGAAGATCTCGCAGCAGCCCGTCTGCTTGGAGCCAAAGCCGCCGCCGATGCGCTGCTTGATGACCTGCACCTGCGACTGCGGAATGTCGAGCGACTGCGCGACCATGCGGCGCACGTGGAAGGGCACCTGCGTCGAGGTGGTCACCGAGATGCGGCCGAACGCGTCGGTCGTCGCGAAGGCGCGGAAGGTCTCCATGGGCGCGGTCTGCGTGGCCTGGCTGGTGTAGGTTCGCTCAAAGACGATGTCGCTCTGGGCGAAAGCCTCGTCCAGATCGCCATAATCGCTGGTACCGCTGCACACCAGGTTGCGAGCAACGTCGCCGCCCTGCGGGAACATAAAGGTCACGTCGCCCTCGGGGTGGACCACGATGTCGTTATCGAGTGCCTGGGTAAAGTCGAGCAGCGGCTCGAGCACCTCGTAGTCGACTTTGATGAGCTTGAGCGCCTTGTCGGCGGCCTCCTCGGTCTCGGCGGCGACAATCGCCACCTCCTCGTTTTGGTAGCGCACGAGGTTCTCGAGGATCAGGCGGTCGTAGGGACTCGGCTGCGGATAGCTCTGGCCGGCAATGGTAAAGCGGCGCTTGGGCACGTCCTCGTAGGTGTAAACGCCCACGACGCCGGGCACCTTAAGGGCGCGCGAGGTGTCGATGGAACGGATCTTGGCACGGGCATAGGGGCTGCGCTTGAGTTTGACGATGAGCGCGCCGGCGGGCACCATATCGCCCGTGTAGACGGGACGGCCCTCGAGCAGGGCCTTCGAGTCCTTCTTAGGCTGCTTGTGGGTGATCTGCTTGTAGGTGACGCCGTCGCAGCTGGTGTCGTTGACCGGCAGCTCGGGCATCTCAAAGCCCACCTGCACGCCAGACTCGTTAAGGAAGCGGACGATGGCGCGCAGTTGGCTCTCGTAGCCGCTGCAGCGGCAGAGGTTACCGGCAAGCTGGCGCGAGAGCTCCTCGCGCGTGGCGGCGAGGCTCGGGTCCTCCTTGGCGGCGCGGGCAAGCGCCAGCACGTTCATGATAAGGCCGGGGGCGCAAAAACCACACTGCTCGGCGCCTTCGGCAGCCATTGCGCGGGCCAGTGCCTCGGACTCGGCCTTGAGGCCCTCGAGCGTGGTGATGGAGCAGCCCTCAACGCGGGCGGCGGGAACCGAGCAGCTCAGCACCGGGTCGCCGTCGAGCCACACCGTGCACAGGCCGCAGTTGGTGGTTTCGCAGGCACAGCGCACCGACGCGCAACCCTGCTCGCGCAGCAGCGCAAAGAGCATCGTGTCGGGGGCAATCTGAACCTTGACCTTGCGGCCGTTGAGCGTAAAGGAAAGATCGATGAGTTTGGCAGCCATTAGCGCACCTCGCTAGAATCGACGCCGGGCACGCGGCGGCAGGAATACTCGTCCGTGGCAAACTTAGGCACTTGCACGGTCTCGAGCTCGCGGGCAAGCGCGGCCGAAAGCTCGATGCCGGCGGCGCGGCGCGCGGCCTGCACGGCAAGCGGCGCCGAGATGCGACAGCGGTACTCGGCCGAGCCCCACAGGTTGGTGCCGTAGCTCAGCGCGCGCACGGATGCGGCAAGGGCGCGAAGCTCGTCCTCGGAAGGCTGCTCGCTGGTAAGGCCGCACGCCGCGCCCTGCAGCAGGGTCGCGCGCAGCGGACGGGCACCCACGGTGACATGCCAGCTGTTGTCCCACCAGGCGGCGGTGACGTTTAAGGAGGGGAAGTCGGTCGCGGCCTTGCGCACGGCCTCATAGCTCGCGCGGTAGTCGTGCTTAACGACCACGACGTGCTCGATCACGTCGCGCACGTAGCCCATGTCAACGAACTCGGCGAGCGGCACGCGGCCGGCACCCGTCAGCTCAACATAGGAATCGAGCGCGAGGAAGGCAGAGAGAACGTCCGAGAAGCCAAAGCGGCCGTAGATGCTGCCGCCCACCGTGGCGGTATTGCGCAGCTGCACGCCCACGATGTCGTGGACGGCGAACTCAAAGACATGGTTGACAAGCGCGTTGAGCCCGGCATGGCGCTCGAGCTGGCGCAGGGTGCACATGGCACCGATGCGAAACTCGGTCTCGGTCTCCTCGATCTGATCGAGTCCGCAGGCCGAAAGGTCAATCGCCGTCGCCACACGACGCGAACCCAGACGCATCCAGATGCCGCCGCCCACAATCTTGTTGTTGCGGTTCTTCTGCAAGAGCTCATAGGCTTCGGCCGCGTTTCCAACACGGACGTAGGTACCGAACTTGAGCACGTTCTCCCCCATCTCTCCACTTGTCCAGTACGTTTAAGTGTACCAAACGAGGGGGCGCCGCCATCGTCACCATAGAAAAAGGCTCCCAGCCGGATAGCTGGGAGCCTCATCACATGCTATGTCGAGCGAAGATTTAGCAGACGCCCTGGGCGAGCATGGCGTCGGCGACCTTCAGGAAGCCGGCGATGTTGGCGCCCATGACAAAGTTGCCCTCCTGGCCATACTCCTTGGCGGTGTCGTCCACGTTGTGGAACATGCCGCGCATGAGCTGCTCGAGCTTGCCATCGACCTCCTCGAAGGTCCAGGACAGGTGCTCGGCGTTCTGGCTCATCTCCAGGCCGGACACGAGCACGCCACCGGCGTTAGCAGCCTTACCGGGCATGAAGGCGACGCCGTTCTCCTGGAAGTAGTTCGTGGCCTCGATGGTCGTGGGCATGTTCGCGCCCTCGCCGACCACCTTGCAGCCGTTGGCGACGAGCGCCTGGGCGTCCTCGAGCAGCAGCGTGTTCTCGCGAGCACAGGGCAGCGCGATGTCGCAGGGCAGCTGCCAAACGCCACGGCCGTCGCCCTCGTGCCACACGGCGTTGGGCTTCTCGTCAACGTACATGGCGAGCGTGACGCCCTTGTCGTGGCCGGAGCGCTTCTTGTTGTAGACATGCTCGAGCACGGTGTAGTCGATGCCGTCGGGATCCTCGACCCAGCCGTGGGTGTCGGAGCAGGCCAACACCTTGCCGCCGAGCTGGGCGACCTTCTGGACCGCGTAGATGGCGACGTTACCGGAGCCGTGAACGATGACGTTCTTGCCCTCGAAGGACTCGCCGCGGCTCTTGAGGTACTCGTCCACAAAGTAAACCAGACCGTAACCGGTGGCCTCGGTACGGGCGAGCGAGCCGCCAAAGGAGAGGCCCTTGCCGGTAAGGACGCCGGTCCACTCGTTAGTCAGGCGCTTGTACTGACCGAACAGGTAGGCAACCTCGCGGCCGCCAACGCCCAGGTCGCCGGCGGGAACGTCGGTGTTGGGGCCAATGTGGCGATAGAGCTCGGTCATGAAGGACTGGCAGAAGTGCATGATCTCGTTGTTGGACTTGCCCTTGGGGTCAAAGTCGGAGCCGCCCTTGCCGCCGCCCATGGGAAGGGTGGTCAGGCTGTTCTTGAGAATCTGCTCCAGACCCAGGAACTTGAGCATACCCAGGGTAACCGTCGGGTTAAAGCGCAGGCCGCCCTTGTAGGGTCCAATGGCAGAGTTGAACTCGACGCGATAGCCGCGGTTGACCTGAACCTTGCCCTGGTCGTCGACCCAGGGAACACGGAACATGACGATGCGCTCGGGCTCGACGAGGCGCTCCAGCAGGGCGGCCTCCTCGTACTCGGGGTGGGCGTCGAGCGCCGGCTGGATGGTGCCGAGGATCTCGGTCGCGGCCTGGATGAACTCAGGCTGCTCGGGATAGCGGGCCTTGAGCTCTTCGAGAACTTTCTGCGTGTAGCTCATGCTTCCTCCAATGATGGGAAACGAAAATGTTGGTCGCGGCACCCTATGCGCCGCGAGCTTTATCGAGTATGGATAATATCGCACTGTTGCAGCAAAGTTTCGCATAAGCCGACGAGCAGATGTTTCGTTTTGATTACGATGCAGGTAGAAGCGTTTTTGAGTGTCTGACGCGCAAAACCCGTGTTTCAAACCTGTTTCGTCCACGTGTTCCAAACCACCACAAAGGGGACAGGCACCTTTGTGGTGGTTTTGGTAGCTAGAGGACGAGCTGGTGGTAGTCGGCGGGGGTTACGCGGCCCTCGGTGGCGGCGCGGAAGGCGGCGAGGGCATCGCCCGAGAACGGCATGACCCAGCACAGGCCGCAGCCGGCGGTGATGGAGCCGGGCAGCGGCATGATGCGCCCGGGCACACCGGCGGCAAGGCACAGTTGCTCGCATTCCATCACATCGAAGGTGCTGTCGAACGACACGATGATCTTGCGTTCGTGGTCGAGGGCATCACCGGACGGGCCTTCGCGGTGTGCCTCACGATACGCCGCGGCGGCCGCTTCCTCTTCCGCGGTGTGCCCGCAGCCTCCGCAGCCGCAAGTACAAGGCTCGGACCCATCGCAAGTGCAAGGTTCCCCGGTATCGGGGCAGATATCGTGAGACATGGCAACTCCCATCGTCTAGGCGAGTAACTCGGCCGCCGCAAACTCCTCGGGCGTATTGACGTTTTCGAAGCAGAGCGTGGAGCCGGCGGCCTTAACGATCTGCAGCTCATCCATATAACCGGCCTGAACGCGATTGATCAGGCAGCGAATGCGCTGGCGATCGCAGGCGAGTAGCTCTTGGGCAACCGGCGCACACGCGTCACGGCGCCAGACGGCACAAAGCGGCTCAATCCCCCGCTCCTCACGCGGCACGCACACGTCGAGCGCCTCGGCCTCGACACGATCGGCAAGCGCGCCGATGAGTTCCGGCGAGACAAACGGCATATCGCAGGCGACGATCGCCGCAAGGGGCAACCGAGCGGCAGCCAGCGAGCTCGCGATGCCGCGCATGGCACCGGCGGGGCCGTCGACGTCCATGACTACGCGGGGGCGCAGCCCGTCAAACGTGCATTCCTCAAGGTAGGCCAGCTCACTGGGTCGCGACGTGGTCACGACCAACTCACCGGCAACTGGCGCCAACCGACCCAGCACGCGCTCGATGAGCGGCTCGCCGCAAAACAACATCCGCGCCTTGTCGCAGCCCATGCGCGACGACAGCCCGCCCGCCTGGACGACACAAGAAAGATCGGCACGTCTTACGGTAGTCATACGGCAAAACACCTCCATCGGCATGCTCGAAACCCGGTGCACGAAGCTAAATACCGCCGCCGAAATAGCGGCGCTACGAAAAGCTCGTGCAAAAACAAAACAGCGCCTTTGCGGCACGCAGCAAGACCGCGAGCACAAAAGCGCTGGTAGCGTATGGCGGGAACGTATGTGAATCGAACACATCCAAGACGTTTTGCACGCCTCGCAACGGTTTTGAGGACCGCGGAGCCCACCGGAGCCCATCCGTTCCCAAGTGCGGCGGTATTTTACCAAACCGACAGGCCCCATCCCAAAAAGACAAGCAAGAAGTTGCGGTGGAATAGTTCCTGGTTTGGCGTTAGATGCCGAAAACAGGAACTATTTCACCGCAACTGAGGAGGCGGGAGCGAGTGACCGGCCTAGCGCAGGGAGCGCAGGCCGCCGGCTTCTTTGTCGAGGGATGTGAAGCGCACGGCATCCAGGTGTTCCAAGATGCTGATGGCACGCTTGCGCGACACACCCAGGGCCTCACGCAGCACGCTCGTGGTGGCAGCGCCGCCGGCAGCCTCGATGGCGGCGGCAACGAGCTCGCGCGCATGGGCCTCGGCGGCAGCGGACAGGGCAACGTCGCGCTCGACCTTAACGATCGCGCGGTTGAGCGAAAGCTCGCGCAGGGCACGCGTCATGGTGTCGCGGCCGAGCTGCAACTGCTCGCCCACCTCGGGCAACGTCGGTGCATCGAGGCCGGCTTCGTCCAGCAAGGAAACGATGCGCTCGCAAGCCTCGTGCACCACGCGCGCCGCAGCGGCAGCGGAGTGCGGGTCGAACACCTCGGCGCCCTCGGAGGCACACACGCCGCGCGAGCAGCCCTCGGCAATCAGAGCCGCGGCAACGGCTTCATCCGCAGCGGGCCAGGCGGCATGGGCAACGGCGCCGGGCGTAAAGCCCGTCTCCTTGGGAGCCGCCGCGTGCATAGCGGCCAGGGTCGCCGCCAGCACGTCCATGGCGGCATCGAGCACGGCAGCATTCACATACAGCCTACCGCCCGAGCCCGCAAGCTCGCGCACAGCACCTCGCGCCACCAACTCGTTCAGCGCGGCATCGGCCCCACCGGAAACAAGGTCTAGCGCCGCGGCAACGTCGGCAGCCACGACCGGCAACGTCTGCAGCGCCAACCACGCCTCAACACCAGCGACGGCATCGCCGGCCTCAAGCGCTGCAAGCAGCGTGCGCTCCCCCGCCGAAAGCTCTCGCGTACGACGGCAGCGCGAAAGCAGCACGCGCCCGCCGCCAATGAGCATAACGGGCGAATACGACAGCACCACGGCACGGTCTCCGGCACGCAGCGGCAGCGGCTCCTCCAGGCGCACCTGCACGATACGGGTCTCGCCCACCGCCATGGGGGCCTCGCCCTCCAAAAGCATGATGCGGCCGACGACCTCGGCCGTGCCGGCCATCACATGCACACGCGCGCCCGACTCGAGCACGCGCGGCTTGGCGCCCTCGCGGCCCAAGTAGGTGAACGTCATCACAAAGCGCAACGTCTGACCAAAGCGGTCCGCCACGCCCAGCATCTCGCCGCGGTCAAGTGCCGCGACGCTGTCACCGACCAGGTTGAGTGCCACGCGCTGTCCGGGCAGTGCTCGCGGCGTATCGCCATGCACCTGAATCCCGCGCACGCGACAGACCGTACGTGACGGCAGGGCGACGAGTTCGTCGCCCACCGCAACCGGCGCATCGTGCAACGTTCCCGTCACGACAGTGCCGACGCCCTTGATCGTAAAGCAGCGGTCAATCGGTAGACGCGGCGCGGCATCAGTGAGCTCGGCACGGGCACGGCAGGCATCCCAGCAAGCGGCAACCTGCTCGTCGAGCACGGCGAGCAGCCTTTCAATCCCCTCGCCTGTCTTGGACGACACAGGCACGATCGGCGCGTCCGCAAACACGGTACCCGACAAAAAGTCATCGACATCGAGCTCGGCAAGCTCGGTCATCTCGTTATCGGCCAAGTCGCACATCGTCAGCGCGACCACCATATGCGTAACGCCCAGCAGCTCCAGCACACGCACGTGCTCGCGGGTCTGCGGCATCACGCCCTCGACGGCCGAAACCACCAGCACGACCACGTCGATGCCCGTGGCACCCTGCACCATGGCGCGCAAGTAATGCGCGTGGCCCGGCACGTCGACCAGGCCAACGATCTTGCCACTCGGCAGCGCCAGCTCGCCAAAGCCCAGCTCCACGGTCATACCGCGACGGCGCTCGACCTCCAGACGGTCGGGATTCTTGCCGGTCAGTGCCTCGATCAATGCCGACTTACCATGGTCAACGTGACCCGCCGTGCCAACGATAACGGGACACTCCACCAGCGCCTGAACCTCACTCATTGAGCAATCGCCTTCTCAACGCACGCGACGAGCGTCGATGCCGCCGTCTCGATATCGCGGTCGCCCACAAGCGTACGGACGTCAAACAAAATGCGATCGTGCGAGGTTCGTGTGACGACCGGTGTGTCGAAGTCCTGGACAAGCGAGCGCTTGAGCGCGTCGACCGTCAGGCGCTCGTCAACAAGGCGCACGGCAACGCACATCGTGGGCAGCTCCACGGTAGGCAGCGAACCGCCACCGGGCGTCGATGACTCCTCGACAATCTCCAACGCAACGGCGCACGGGCAACCGGCCTTATCGAGCCCGGCGACCATACGATCGCGCAGCTTGCGGGCACGTCGCTCCAAATGAGCCTGCGGAAGCGTGAGCATGCTGAGCACCGGAATATCGCGATGGGCAACATCGGCACCGTCCATGTAGATGCGCAGCGTGGCCTCGAGCGCCGACAGAGCCAGTTTGCCCGGGCGCAGAGCGCGCATGAGCGGATGCGACCCGCAGGCCTGGACCAGATCGCGACGACCCATGATAATGCCCGCCTGCGCGGCACCCAGCAGCTTATCACCCGAGCACGACACGATATCGAGCCCTGCCGAAACCGAAGCCGGCGTGGTTTCTTCGCCGCCGCGCACCAAGATGTCGTCGGGCAACAGCGCGCCCGAGCCCTGGTCCTCGTAGAACAGCAGGCCGTGCTTATGGGCCAGTGCGGCGAGCTCCCTTGAGCTCACTTCCTCGTGAAAACCCTCGATGCGATAGTTGGAAGGATGAACCTTCAGGATCATGGCCGTTTCGGGCGTGATGGCGCGCTCGTAGTCGCCCAAATGCGTGCGGTTGGTGGCGCCGACCTCGACGAGTTTGGCGCCCGAGGCCGCCATGACGTCAGGGATGCGGAAGCTGCCGCCAATCTCGACAAGCTCGCCGCGGCTGACGATGACCTCTTTGCCTGCGGCATGGGTCGCCAGCACCAGCAGCACAGCGGCGGCGTTGTTGTTGACCACGAGCGCGTCCTCGGCACCGGTGAGTGAGCGGATGAGCTGCGCGGCGTGCTCTTTGCGCGACCCGCGCGAGCAGGTATCCACACTGTACTCGAGCGTGCTGTACCCGCGCGCGACCTCGGCCACGGCCTTCGCCGCCGACTCCGCGAGCGGGGCGCGGCCCAAGTTGGTATGGATAACGACACCCGTGGCGTTGACGGCAGGGCGCAGGCTCGGCAGCGCGGAGCGGTGCGCACGCCACTCGATCGCCGAGGCCAGGTCGCGCTTAGAGCGCGGGGCGGCACCGGCGCGAATGGCGGCGCGCTCCTCGTCGAGCTCGGCCGTGACGGCGGCATGCACCACCGCGTCGCAAGTCTCCCCCGCCGCCTTCACTACCGGCCACTCGGCAAGCAGCTCGTTGACGGAGGGAATGGCGCGCAGGCGGGCGCGCACCTCATCGGACATGTTCTGGCTATCGCTCATGTGCGGCCTTTCAAAACCAAAGGTGAATCAATCGTTCGAACGTCAAACTATCAGCCAATTCGATCGGCTGAGTCAATTACTCGTTATTATCCTCGCGCGCCGCGATCTTTTCCACGCGAACGGCGTTTTCCTGGGTGAGCGCGGCGCCCGTCAACGGGTCCCAACGCAACGGTGTATGGTCGAGTGGGCCGACGCCCAAGCCTTGAGCGCCACCGGCATCAGCGTCAAACGAACGTCCGCCGGGGGCGGCCGACGTAAAGATACACGCCGGATGCAGATACGGCGTCGTCTCCACGCGCACGCGGTCGAGGCCCATATCGCTCACGAGCTCGACGATCTCGCCGTCGGCGATGCCCATGAGCACAGCAACATCGGCATTCATCTGCACGGCATCCAGGTCCGATCCAGCCTCGGCGGCACCTTGGGCCGCAAGCCTCCGCGAGGTGTGCGACTCAAAGGGACGGTTGCCGCTAATGAGGCGAAACATCCCCGGACCGGGCTCCACCATGGGAGCGATCCAGTTGGGCACACGACCCAGGCCGGCTCGTTCCCATACGTCGCTTGCCAGCGCAATTTTGCCGCCATCCAAGGGAATCGCCGGCTCGCCCGTACGCGACGGCAACGCAACACCCGTGTCGGCCCAGCCGCGCTCCTTGAGCTCGTCCAGATCAATCCCAAAAGGCGCCACCTGAGCAGCGGCCAGATCGTCGGACGTAAAGTCGAAGCACTCGCCAACGCCGCAGGCCGCAGCCAACCCGGCAAAGATCTCCCGCCCCGGTCTCGTGTCGTCATGCAAAATGGGCAGCACGGCGTTGCGGTAGAACACGCGCGCATCGTTGGCGCCTGTCACCGTTCCCACGCCGCGGTCAGCCTCCAGATACGTCACGTCGGGCAGCACGAAGTCAGAAGCGCGCGCCGTCTCGGACCAGCGAATATCAATCGTCACGAGCAAGTCGAGCTGCTGCAAAATACCCAACCAAGCCTGCGCATTGCCATAGCCCGCACCGGGGTTACTGGCATAGACGATGAGTCCACGCAAATCGCCGGCAAGAATCGACTGACCGATGGTCGTACACAGACCGCGCACCGGATCGACCAGTGGATAGCGCTCGGACCCCAGCTTGGATATGCGCGGCACCGGCGGTGTCGCAAAGCGTGCGGGATCAAGGTCGCCCAGCGCAAGCGGTGTGGGTGGATTGAGCGCGCCGCCCGCATGTCCAATACAGCCCAGCAGCACATCGACCAGGCAGATAGCACGCGCGGTCTGGGTGCTGTTGGCATACGCAATGCCGATGCCACCATGAAAGCCAGCGTCCACCACCGCAGCAGGCGCCGCGGCAGCCAAATCACGCGCAGTCGCACGGATATCGTCCGCCGGCACGTCGCACATCGACTCGGCCCACTCGGGCGTCCAGGCGCTCGCCGCCTGCGCCAGCTCGTCAAACCCCGTGGTATAGCGGGCAACAAACTCGTGGTCGTACAAGTCCTCGGCAATGAGCACATGCGCAATGCCCAACAGCAAGGCCAGGTCGCAACCCGGGCGCACACGTAGCCAGCGGTCGGCAAGCGCAGCCGAACCGCTGCGCCGGGGGTCGACCACGATAATCTTCGCCCCACGGCGACGGGCATCGTTGAGCGCATCAACGGCCCCCATCGTCGACGAATCGACAATGGAACGTCCCAAATACATGATGCAATCGGTATGTGACAGGTCGGAGGCGGGGCTGTAACCCAGGCTGTGTTCCCAACCGGTAAGTCGGCTTACCTCACAGGCACCATCGGCACCGTACACGTTGGGCGAACCCAACGCATGCATAAGGCGATAGGCCCAGTAGCGGTCGAACGAGGGCACGCCGAGTGTCATGCCCAGCGCACGGGGCCCGCGCTCGTCAACAATCCCCAAAAGGCGCTCGGCAATCTGGGCAAACGCCTCATCCCAGGAAATCGCATCGAACCCCGAGCCGTCCTGGCGGCGGCGCATGGGGTGCACAATGCGATCGCGCTCGTCAAACGGCATAGACAGGCGATGGCGCCCGCGGGCGCACAGGGCACGCGCTGCGCACGGGTGCCCCGGCACCGGTAACTCGGCCACCACACGCCCATCCTCAACATGGGCCGCAAAGGCGCAATCGGCATAGCATCCCCCGCATGTGGTCACCACGGAGCGACCGTCACGCTTCACAGCAGATGCCATCTCGATTACCCCTTTCATCAGCCAAACACAACAGGCCAAAAGCCCGGCAACGAGCCCCAAACCCAAAAAGCCTCCCGCACGGCAATGCCCCGCGGGAGGCCCAACGTCAAACAGACGATACCTTACGCCTCGGACTTCTTGGCGTAGATAAACCAGTAGCCGAGCGCGACCAGAACCGCGCCGCCCACGATGTTGCCCAGCGTAGCGGCGGACAGGTTAAACACAATGCCCGCAGCGTTGAGTGCATCGGCACCGGCGACGTCGGCACCATAACCGCACGCGTGCATCACGGCACCCATGGGCAAAAAGTACATGTTGGCAACGCAGTGCTCAAAACCGCATGCCACAAAGGCGGCGATGGGCAGCAGAATGCCAACAACCTTATCGACCACGGTCTTGCCGGCGGTACCGATCCACACGGCCAGGCACACAAAGATGTTGCACAGGATGCCGCGGAAGAAGATCGTCACCCAGTCGATCGTCACCTTGCCGGCGGCGACGCTCACCATGGAATTGGCGACCGCCTCGCCGTTGAGCTTGTAAATGCCAGCCATGTACACCAAAAAGACGATGAAAAGGGCACCGACAAAGTTACCGACCCATACGACGACCCAGGCCTTGAGCATCTGGACCAGGGTGATCTTTTTGCTCTTGAGCGCGCAGACCATAAGCGAATTACCGGTAAACAGCTCGGCGCCGCACACCAGCACCAGCACCAGGCCCAGGCAAAAGCACAGGCCGCCCACGACGCGCTGGGCGCCCCAGCCCAGCGTGCTATCGCTCAAGAACACGGTAAAGAACAGGCCACCGAAGGCAATAAACGCACCGGCGAACATTGCCAACAGAAAGGCCTTTGCGACCGGCAGGTTGGCCTTGGTCACGCCGGCGGCCTCGGTCTTGGCCTCGATCGCAGCGGGCGCCAGGCAATCGGGAGCGGGGTACTCCACCTTGGAATCTGCCATGTCAATCACTTCTTTCCTAATCAACAGGGACAAGCGCTCCTATTGCTCTTGCCCCAAGCGGACAAAGTGGGAAAAGTCGTTGGCGGCTACGGCGTCGTACACGGCGTCGACGGCGTCAAAGACTTCCGGGGACATGGGGTTGTAGAACTCCGTGTCGCCCGGCTGAATCCCAACGAAGACGATATCATCACACGATTGCTCGATTTCCTCGATAAGAATCGACAAAGGAAGCGAATGCGTGGTGAACATCGACTTGCGGGCCACATCGCGCTTGTCGAGCAGGCGGATGGACCCGACGGGCAGCGCCATGTCAGCGGCATCGACCAAGACCAGGCGAGGCGGACGCTCGCGCTTGACCTCGATGATGTCGTCCTCGGGCGTTTGGCCGCCGTCGATGGTGTACCAACCGGCGATGGGTGCGTCTTCCATCTTTTTGGAGAGCACGGGGCCGGCGGCATCGTCGGCACGCAGCACGCTTCCCGCCGTGAGCACGATACCCGCAAACGGGGCGCCGTTCACACGGCCATCCACAACGCGACCCATTACTGCAACCTCCCCGTCAGATACACGCCCGACACATCGCGCACGCGCTCAACCAGATCGCGGAACTTCATCAGAAACGCGACCTGCTGGGCATGCAGGCCAAAGTCGTCGTCGAACACCGAGATGCCGGCCTTGGCCGACCCGCGAAAACCGCGCTCGTCGAGCAGCGCATCGCAGGCCTCGAGCAGCGACGGCACCGCCGCCTTGTCGAGCTGGCACTCGCCAAAGGAGCGGATGGCCTCGAACTTGGTCTTAGCCTCCCCCTCCGGCAGCGCGTCGACGAGCGAATAGAACACATCCACCGACACCGACAGGCGCGGCTCAAAGCAGTCGAGCACGCCGGTGTGGTGGCCCACGGCGAGCGTGTAGTACAGCACGTCGCAGGCCTCCTGGGGAACGTCTTCCTCGGTCTCCACAAACTTACGCGTGAGCTCGTAAAAGACCACCTGGTCGGGCGCATGGCCCAGGCAGGGGTCGGCGACGCCCTTGGTGGCCTCGTCGCTTGCGCGCGAGGCATCGCCAAAGGAGCCGCCGAGCATACCGGGGCCCGCAAAGTAACCAGAGCGGTCCGTGAGCTCCATCTAGCGACCTCCGGCCAGCACCAGATCCTGCAGCGCCGAGTAGACCTCAACGCGGCGCGGATCGTCCTGCTTGTCGATGAGCAGCGCCATGGCACCGCGGATATCGCCCTTGGGCGCACCCTCGAGCGTGTCCATAAACTCGTTGGCCAGGTCGCGGCCGTAACGGTAGCCGCTCATGGCGCGAGCCTCGCGCTCAATGGCAACGCGCAGCTTGTACGGCACGCCGGGGTGCAGGATGTCGGCCTGCTCGCCCTCGGCCTCCACCGTGGTCTCGGCATGGAGCTTTTGGTCCAGCAGACCGAGCGCCATGGCAAAACCGTAGATGGTCTGCGCGGGGCTGGGCGGGCAGCCGGGGATATACACGTCGACCGGCAGGATCTTGTCCGTGCCGCCCCACACGCAGTAGTTGTCGTAGAAGATGCCGCCGGTGCAGCCGCACGCGCCATAGGACACCACGATCTTGGGATCGGGTGCGGCCTCAAAGGCGCGCAGGGCCGGCATGCGCATGGCACGCGTCACGGCGCCGGTGTACAGCAGCACATCGGCGTGACGGGGCGAGGGCACGACCTTGATGCCAAAGCGCTCGACGTCGAAGACGGGCGTGATGGAACCGAAGATCTCGATCTCGCAGCCGTTGCAGCCGCCGCAGTCGACACGGTAGACGTACACCGAGCGCTTAATCTTCTTAAGAAGGGTCGCCTTGGCCTTCTCGATGCTCTCGTCGAGCTCGATCTTGGTCGGGCGGTACTGAAGCCGCTCGGGCAAAAGCGTGGGTTCGGCCATGGTTACTCCTCCTTCGTATCAAAATCCATGATGATGCCCTCGACCGGCGCCGGACCGGCGGGAATCTCGGGTGCATCGGGGTTGAGCTCGCGGTCGATATACTCCGGGTTCACGCCGTGGCCGCCCAGATACTCCATGCCGGGGCCCTGGGGCTCACCGGACGCAAGCGTCTCGTTGGCAGCCATGCCGTGCGCGTTGCCGGTCTTTACGGCCGAGGCGGCGCGCAGGGCGTCGAGCTCGCGCTTGCACTCCTGGCACATACCGACGGTACGGGCGGCCTGGATGGCCTCCATGCCGCCGGCCTTTTGCAGCAGGCGCTTGGCGTAGTCGATCTCCTTGTGCGGGGCAAACGGCTTGCCGCAACGCGAGCAGTGCTCGAGCGTATAGACGCTCTTGCTGGTGAGGTCGTCCTTGCTCATGACGGCCAGCTCAAACTCCTCGGTGAGCTTGATGGCCTCCATGGGGCAGGCTTCCTCGCAGCGGCCGCAAAAGATGCAGCGACCGTAGTCGATCGACCAGGTGATGGTATCGGCCGCAAGGTCGGTGTCCATGCGAATGGCATCGGCCGGGCACGCCACGCCGCAGGCACCGCAGGCGATGCAGAGCTCAGCATTATGCTCGGGCTTGCCGCGCATGTCCTTGTTGGTGGGAAACGGCGCAAACGGGTACTTGACCGTCGCGTCGCCGGCCTTGGCGTTAACCTTCCAAAGCTTCAGCATATTAGAGCGCCTCCTCATCGAGCGGAGCGGCCATGGTGCCCTCGCCCGCAAGCGGCGACTTGTCGCGCCAGACGTTCTCGAACTGCTCCTTGTCGAGCACGTGGTCGCGCTTGGCGGCGACATCGGTCACCGTCACGCGGTCGGTGCAGGAGTAGCACGGGTCGAGCGATCCGACGATCAGCGCCGCGTCACCCACGGTGTTGCCGCGGAACATGTAGCGCAGGACCGGCCAGTTGCTGTACGTGGCGGCCTTGGCGCGCCAGCGGTAGCACTTCTGGTTATTGCCGAGCATGGCCCAGTGCACGTCCTCGCCGCGCGGCGCCTCGGTGGCGCCGATGGCGTACTTGTGCGGGGTGTACTCCCAATCCGTGGTGAGGATGGGGCCCGACGGGCAGTTCTCGAGCATGGTCTCGATCATGTCGATCGAATCGTAGACCTCCTGGATGCGAACGGCGGTACGGCCGAAGGCATCGCAGGTGTCGGCCGTGGCGGCGTGCATCTTTTGGACGTCCGGATCGGCGTAGCCGTCGAAGGGATGGTCAAAGCGCACGTCGCGGGCATAGCCCGAGCCACGCATGAGCGGGCCGACCGGCGAGAAGTCACGTGCAATCTTGCGGTCCAAGATGCCGATGCCACTCGTGCGCTCAATGAAGTTGGGCGTCGAGAGCAAGACGTCGACGAGCTCCTGAACCTCGGAGCGCAGCTGATGGATGGTCGTGAGCGTGGAGAGCTTCTGCTCGGCCAAAATGTCGCGACGCACGCCGCCGATCACGTTGAGGCCGTAGGTCTTGCGGTGACCGGAGAGCTTCTCGGCCAGGTCCATGGACTTCTCGCGGACGCGGAAGAACTGCTGGAAGCCGGAGTCGAAGCCTGTGTAGTGCGACGCCAGGCCAATGTTGAGCAGATGCGAGTGCAGGCGCTCGACCTCGAGCATGATAGCGCGGATGTACTGGGCGCGCGGCGGGACATGGATGCCCTGGGCGCGCTCGACGGCCTCGGCATAGGCCACCGAGTGGGCGCAGCCGCAGATGCCGCAGATGCGGTCGGCGAGGAACGTCACGGCGTCATAGTTCAGGCGCGTCTCCGCGACCTTCTCCATGCCGCGGTGCACGTAGAACAGACGGTAGTCGGCGTCGACGATCGTCTCGCCCTCGACGAACAGGCGGAAGTGGCCAGGCTCATCGGAGGTAATGTGCAGCGGGCCCATGGGGACGAGCGTGGTCTCCTTGCCCTTGGTGTCGGCCAAGAACTCGTAGTTTTCCATGTCGCTCGCGGGAGCGGGACGGAAACGGTAGTCCATGGAGTCCTTGCGCAGCGGATACAGGCCGCTGGGCCAGTCATCGGGCAGCACCAGGCGGCGACGATCGGGCAGACCCTCGGGAATCAGGCCGAACATATCGCGCAGCTCGCGCTCGCCCCACACGCAGGCGGGGACGAACGGCGTCACGGACGGGAACGTCATCTTGGCGGGATCGACCTCGGTGCGCACGGTCACCCAGCCGGGGTCCTCCCCCTCCATGGAGATGACGTAGTACACGGCGTAACGGCCGCACAGGCTGCGCTCATCGTTGCCGATGATCACGGGAATCCAGCCGTAACGCTCGTAGTACAGGTAGTGGACGGCCTCGGGCAGCTTGTCCTGCTTGACGGTAATCGTCAGCTGATCCTCGCACTGCCACTCGACCTTCTCGATGCAGCCCGGAACGGCGCGGCGCAGGGCCTCGACATGGCTCTCGCAGCGACGGGCATACACCTTGTTCTCAGTTTCAATCATTCGTTACTCCACCTCGCTCTGAGCGGTCTCGGTACCGAACACAGCGCGGTACATCGGCGTCGCGTGAAGTTCCTCGGTGCTCTGCTCGAGCACGATGCCGGTCGCGGTCTCCACACCGTGCACGAGGGGCAGCGGGGTGGCGATGCCAAACCACAAGATCATGACGGCCAGGATGATTTCGGGGATAAGCATGAGCGCCGGGGCCTCATGCTTGCCCATGCCCTGGGGCGCATGGCCGAATACCGACTTGAGTGCGATGCGGGTGAGCGCAGAGATGGCCACGGTAAGACCGAGGGCGACCACGACGACCAGCCACATGGGACCGGCGGTAACACCGGCGACAAAAGTCAGGAACTCGGAGATAAACATGCCAAAGGGCGGGAAGGCACCAAGACCGAGCAGCGCCAGGATGGCGAGCGCGGCGGTTGCGGGGGCAACCTCGACGACGCCTTGGATCTTGGCCAGGCTACGCGTGCCAAAGGCGTGCTGGATGTTGCCGGACACGCAGAAGGCAAGCGTCTTGGTAAAGCCGTGGAACACGCAGTGCAGCAGGGCTGCGGCGATACCCAGCGGGCCACCGATACCCAGGCACAGGGCGATAACGCCCACGTTCTCCACAGACGAATACGCAAAGCGGCGCTTGAGGTCGTCCTGACGAAACATCGAAAGCGCCGCCACCAAAATGGACAGCGTGCCGACGATCAGCAGCAAAAGTTGCGGATACTCGGCGCCCACGGCCTGGATAGTAAAGCCGTAGAAGCGCATGATCACAAGCATGGCGCACTTAAGCAGCACGCCCGAGAGCAGAGCCGAGACAGGGCTCGGGGCCTGGGAGTGGGCATCGGGCAGCCAAGTGTGCATGGGGAACAGGCCGGCCTTGGTGCCAAAGCCGATCACGATAAACGCAAAGGCGAGGCGCATGAGCGTCGGGTCGAACTGGTCGGCATACGGCAGCACGCACGACAGGAATGCGGCCTCGTGGGCGTTGGGAATCACGTCGGCGGCGTTGGCGTAGATCAGCAGCGTACCGAACAGGCCAAAGGCCACGCCGGCGGTGCAGACCATCGCATACTTCCAAGAAGCCTCGAGGGCCGTCTTGTTCTTGTAGATACCCACGAGGAACACGGTGGAAAGCGTGGTTGCCTCCACGGCGGCCCACGTGAGGATCATGTTGTTGGACAGGCACGCGAGCAGCATGGTGAACACAAACAGGCTAAACAGCGCAAAATACTGCTTGGCGCGCTCGGCGGGCATGGAGCCCTCCTCGATATCGGCCTTTACATAGGGCAGCGAGAACAGCCCCGTAAGAAAACCGATAAAGCCGATGAGCAGCACAAAGATGGCGCCCAGCGAATCGAGGTGGAACCACAGGCCAAGAGCGCTCGCGGTTTCGCCGCTCATAAGGACGTCACCGGCCGTCATAATCGACAGCACCAGGACGGCTGCGACGGAGACCAGGTTGAGACCGGCAAACACGTTATAGGACGTGTTCTTGGGCAAAAACGCCATGACCAGCGAGAACACCAAAGGAGTCGCGAGCAGGGCGAGAATCAACGTTTCCATGGACTACCCCCTCAGCTCGGACAGGTCGCGCGCATCGAGCGAGTGGGAGTCGTCCCAAATGCGACGCACGACGATGGACATGATGATGACGGCAAAGATGGCGTCGGTGGCGATACCGATCTCGATGATCTCGGGAGCGGTGGGGGCCAAAAGCGCGAGCGTCACGTGGCTGCCGTTTTCCATAAGGCAGTATCCAAAGATCTGCTTCATGATGTTGCGCTGCGAGATGATGCAGGTGAGGCCCACAAAGAAGTGAGCGAAGCTAATGGCGAGCGCAGGCGTTGCGACCTCGGCCGTGGGCAGGCTGATCTGCGTCACGACGGCAAAGCAGATCGCGACCTCCACGGCGATGATGCAGATAGCCCACGCGGGCTTAAGGCCGGCCTTGAGCGATGCGTCGCTCGGCTCGCCCATCTTCTTGTATGCGCGGTTGAGGATATAAGGGACCAGGACGACCTTGGTGATAAAGGCAGATCCGGCCCACATAAGCAACTCCTGCGCACCGGTAGTGGCACCGAGCGTGGCGAGCAGCCCCACGAGCACCAGCGACTGCACCGCATACCAGCGGATGGCGTGCTTGATGTTCTTTGAGACGACCACCATGGTGGACGTGACGATCAGAAGGCCGCCAAGGATGTTGACGATCGAATAACCCATGTCGTTCTACCTCCTAACCGATCCAGCTGGCCGAAAGCGGGCCGCTGACGATGACCATGATGATGAGCACGATGAACACGAACGCCATCGCACGGGGAAGCGGGGCTCCCGCAGCGACCTCGTCGCTCGGCTCGCCGGGCAGGCAATAGCCCATCCACTTGAGGAACCAGGCAAAGGTGGCGACGGTCTCGGCGACCATAATGCACACGAGCACCAGGATCGCGACGTTGCCGGCACCCACGGAAAAGCCGCCGGCGATGATCTGGAACTTCGAGAAGAACGTGTTCATGGGCGGCACGCCGGCAATGGCGAGTGCCGCGACACCAAAGCCCACGCCCGAGATCGGGTACTTCTTTACGATGCCGCGAAGCTTGGGCAGCATACGCGTGCCGAGCGTAAAGGAGAACGAACCGGCGATCAGGAAGAACAGCGTCTTGGCGAAAGCGTGGTTAAAGATGTGGCACACGGCACCGTCAAAGGCCAGCTGGCTGCCAAAGACCGAAAGGCCCAGACCAAAGAACACATAGGAGAGCTGGGCAATCGTGGAGAAGGCCAGCAGTCGCTTCATGTCCTTTTGCGGCAGGTACATAAGGAAACCAAAGAGCATGGTGACCATGGCGTCGATAATGGCGACCCAGCCCACGATCTCGGGAATCTCGCCGGCAGAGACGAGTGCGCGCGCGAACACGCACACGCCGACCTTGACCATCGAGGCGCCATGCAGGTAGGCCGAAACAGGCGTCGGCGCCTCCATGGCCGAAGGCAGCCACATGTACATAGGAACCTGTGCGGACTTGGCCCAGGCCGCAAACAGCACGAGCAAAAGGACGATGGCCTTGAGCTTGGCGTCGAGGCCGGCAATCGCGGTAATGGCGAAGGTGCCGGTGTGGGCAAACACGATGGCGGCGCCCAGATACAGGCCGAGCGCACCGATATGCGTGATGATCAGGGCCTTCATGCCGGCCTTCTTGGCCGTAGGCGTCATGTAGTAGCTAATGAGGCCCCAAGAGCACGCACCCGTGATCTCAAAGAACACGAGCTGGCCCAAAAGGGTCGAGCTGTACACAAGGCCGGCCATGGCGCCGATGAAGGTCGCGAGGTACGCGTAGAAGCGGCGACGCGGCGCGTCGGGATGCTCACGGTTATTCTCGCTCATATAGGGAATCGAATAGATCACGACAAGCAGGCCGATACCCACAAAGGCGGGCGCGAGCAGCGTGCTCATGCGATCGAAGGTGAATCCCATGACGAGGGTCTGCCCAAACGAGATCAGGGGGACCTGCGTGTCGGGCATGCCGGCGCCGGCGAAATTCGCGGCGAGGGCGATGGTGCAGGCCGTCGAGACGGCGGCACCCAAAACGCTGAACCACTTGGCGTACGGACGGGGGAACAGGGCGACGAGCACCGAGGCCACCATCGGGGCCGCGATAGCGACCAAGCCGAGAAGGGACAGACTGACTGCAAATGACATTGTTTCTCCCTTCTCCTACACGCCGACGACCACGAAGACAAACGCCAGAACGGCGATGCCCACGACGGCCCAGGTCTGATTGCCAAGCACCTTAAAGCGCGAGCGCGAGCAGGAGTTCTCGATCACGCCGCACACGACAAAGTCGATCAGGCACTTCACCAGGAAGATGACCGCGCCCAGAACGGCGGCGGCGCCCACGGTCGCGGGCTCGCCCCAGGGGACGAAGATCGCGCAGAACCAGGCGACGACCAGGACCTGCTTCATGGACATGGCGAGCTTGGCCATCGCAAGCGACGGGCCGGAAAGCTCGGCGAGCGGACCTTCCTGGAGCTCCTGCTCGGCCTCGGCCTGATCAAACGGCAGCTTGCCGAGCTCCATATAGCAGGCAATCGCAAAGGCGATGCCGGCGAGGATCACGGCGACCGGCGCGTCGACGGCGCCCGTCATGATGTGCTGACCCATGGTGGCGATGTCGGTGGAGCCGCACACCAGGGCCGCGGCAAACAGCGCCAGCAGCATGGACGGCTCGATGAGCACGCTCATGAGCAGCTCGCGGACGCCGCCGATACCGGC
This sequence comes from uncultured Collinsella sp., assembly GCA_900544725.1. GTDB lineage: Bacteria > Actinomycetota > Coriobacteriia > Coriobacteriales > Coriobacteriaceae > Collinsella. The sequence continues at coordinate 7,058 of UQWK01000024.1, read as the reverse complement.
GTAGGCGTTGGACGAATCCACACCGCAGAGGGCGAAGAAGAAGCGGGCAAGCGCCAGGCTGTACATGATGGTGATAGCGTCACCAAAGACCGGGATGGGGCTTTGTGCCGTAAAGAGCGGCAGGCCCATCGCGAGCATAAAGGCGACGGCGAGGAACAGCGGCGGCATGATGCGCAGCGCAAAGCTCGCATCCTCGCTCTGGGACTCGGGGCGCGCAAAGAGCTTGGCCAGGTCGCGGTAGTCCTGCATGATGCTGGGGCCGCGACGGTTGTGCATCTTGGCGCGGATCACGCGGCCGAGACCGGAGAAGAACGGTGCGACGGCCATGACGACCACGCCCTGCAGAACGGCAAGTACGATGTTGTTCATGCTCTCCCCTCCTTAACCCATTTGCACGGCGAGCACGAGGAACACCACGAGTGCCGCGACGATATAGCAGATATAGATGCTGTAGTTGCCGCCCTCGAGCTTAGTCGCGAGGTCGGCGAGCTTCTCGACACCCTTATGCGGAGCATCGACGAGAACCTTGTCGGGTACGGGCTCCACAGCCTCGGCCACACCGGTGAGCTTCTGGAAGAAGTGCGCGATGGACCAGCAGACGGCCGTGCAGCGGTCGCGCAGCGTGTAGAGCGGCTGCATAAACCAGGACACCTCGGAGGCAAAGGTCGTGGCCACGACGGGCATATGCTCGTTGGGAGCATAGCCGCACGCCCACGGCTGGGACTTCTGCACCTTGCCGACGGTCTTGAGCTTGCGATAACCGCAGGCAAGGCCGACGAGCACCACGAGCGCAATGGCGATCGCGGGCGTGGAGGTGGCAGCGCCGGAGTACTGGTTCATGAGCTCCATGCCCTCGGCGGCAAACACGCCACCGTACGGATGCAGCACGGACGCGGCGACATCGACCAGCACGGGCGCGATCACGGGAGCGCCAATGCCCAGCACGACGCAGATGGCCGCGAGCAGCCCCTGCGCAAACACCATGGGGGCGGGAACCTCCTTGGCATTGGCCGCGGCCTCGGAGCGGGGCGCGGAGGCAAAGGAGACGCCATAGGCCTTGACGAAGCACGTGACGGCCAGAGCGCCGGTAATGGCAAGCGCGACGGCAGCGAACACGGCCACAATCATGACGGCCTTGTCGCCCTGCATGGCGGCATTAAAGAGCGACTGGTAGGTAAACCACTCGGACACAAAGCCGTTGAAGGGCGGGATGGCCGAGATGGCAAGCGCGCCGACGAGGAAGCAGATGGCCGTTGCCGGCATACGACGGAACAGGCCGCCCATCTTCTCCATATTGCGCGTACCCGTGGAGTACAGCAGCGCACCGGCGCCCAAGAACAGCTCGCCCTTAAACATCGCGTGGTTAAACGTGTGATAGAGGGCGGCCATCAGAGCCAGGACGGCGATGCCGACCGAGTTGAGCGCCATAGCGGCCATGGAGGCGCCGACGCCGAGCAGAATGATGCCGATGTTCTCGACGGAGTGATAGGCCAGCAGGCGCTTGATGTCATGCTCCTGCAGGGCGAAGGCCACGCCGAGGACCGACGAGATCGCACCGAAGACCATGACCATAAGACCCCACCAGACCTGAACGCCCGAAGCGGAGAGCAGGTCGAGGCCCACTTTGAGGATGCCGAAGATACCGATCTTGATCATGCCGCCGGACATGAGGGCCGACACGTTGGACGGCGCCTCGGGATGTGCCTTGGGCAGCCAGCCGTGCAGCGGGATGATACCGGCCTTGGCGCCAAAGCCAAAGAAGGCGAGCACGAAGCACACGGATGCGACCGCGGGGCTAAACTGCGTGGCGCGGAAATCCGCAAAGGCAAACGAGCCGCCGGCGAAGTTAGTCATGGTGAGGAAGCTCGCCATGATGAGCACAAAGCCCACGTGCGCGATCACGAAGTAGAGCCAACCGCCGTGGATGGAGTTCTCGTTCTCCTCGATCACGACCAGGAAGTACGAGGTCAGCGACATGAGCTCAAAGGCGACCAGGAACCAAAACACGTTGTCGGCGGTGATGACGAGCATCATGGACGCCACGAAGGTGTTAAAGAAGAAGCCGGCGCGGCCCTTTTTGCCCGGGTACTCATCAAAGTAGTTGAGACCGTAGATCGAGCCGGCAAACGCGAGCACCGAGATGAGCGCCACGAACAGGCCGGACAGCTGGTTGAGCAGCAGCTGGAAATGGGCAAACGGGAAGAACACGATGGTGTCGACCGACGTGACATCGCCCAGCACGGCCTGGATACCGGCCACAAACGAAAGCACCGCGGCGACGGCGCCGATCAGGCAGCCGGCAGTCTTGGCGGCGTTATCGGCCTTAATCAGCAGAACCGAGGCGAGCGCACCGATGCACGAGACGGCAAGCGATGCGATAAACAGCGTCATGCTATCCATTGTTTACGCTCCCTTCTGCTTTCTCGGACAGGCCCTGGGCCACAGCGGTAACGTCGACGACCGGACCGTTTTCGATCGAGCGCAGGCGCTTGGCCTCGTCGAGCTCGCGATCGGCCGCGCCGCCCATGACGGTCAGCGCCTTGGTGGGGCACGCCGCCACACAATGCGGGCCGTCCAGATCGAAGGCGCACAGATCGCACTTGACAGCGCAGGTGTACTGGCCGGGAGCCCACGTAAGCAGGCTGCTCAGGGACTTAGGATACGAAGGCGTCGGATCGCACATGCCTGCGACACCGGCGATAGACGTGCCATCGGGATGGATGGCTCCGAAGGGGCACGCGATGGCGCACAGCCTGCACCCGATGCACTCCTGCTCCTTGACGTGGATGCGATCGCCATCGTGCTCGATGGCATTCACCGGGCAAACCTCGGCGCAGGGGGCACCCTCGCAATGGTGGCAGGCAAGAGCGGCCGAAATACCGCCGGTCTTCACGAGCGCCAGGCGCGGCGTATCCTGAAGACCCTGCATCCGGTGGGCGTCGGCACAGGCGGACTGGCATGTTCCGCAGCCGATGCACCTCTCCGGGTTGATGTCGATGAAGCGGTTCATCCCCACTTCCTTTCAAAATAACGGGCCGGGCTCCCGAACGTACGGGACGCCCGGCCCAAAAAGCCAACGAGAACGGGACTACACGATTTGATTCACGTGTGTCTCGTCGTCGAACTTGGCGGCGCCGGGCTCAACGTCCTGAGGAGCGGCGGCGTCGACCAGAGCCTGCTTGAGCTCGGTGTACTGACGCTCGACCTCGCCCTCGGCCCAGACCTGGTCGGCGATAGCGTCGACCTGGCAGGCGGAGAACTTGTCCTCGGGCGTGTGCGAGACCGGGTCGACCTTGTGAATGGTCAGCTCGTTGCACTTGCCAATCCACCACTGGTAGGTCATATAGACCGTGCCCTTGTTGATACGGTCGCTCACGTCGGCGCGGCTGTATACCTGACCGCGGCGGCTGTGGATCGAGACGATATCGCCGTTCTTGATGCCGCGCGCCTGGGCGTCCGCGGGATTCATGCGGACAAAGCCGGGCTCGTCGGCAAGCAGCGCCAGCGTCTTGCAGTTGCCGGTCATAGAGCGGCAGCTGTAGTGGCCGACCTCGCGGACGGTGCACAGGATGAGCGGGTACTCATCGTCGGGAAGCTCGGAGGGCGCCTCCCAGTCGTGCGCCATCAGGTTGGCGCGGCCGTCCTTGGTGGTGAACTTGCCACCAGCGAACATGTCGGGCGTACCGTGGTCGTTCACATCGGTGCTCTTGACGGGCCACTGGGCGTAGCCGCCCTCGGGAGCCATCTTCTCGTAGGTCGCGCCCACAAAGTTGGGGCACAGGCTAATGCACTCGTTCCAGATCTGCTCGGTGTTGTCGTAGTGCATGGGGTAACCCATACGCGTAGACAGGTCCGCGAAGATCTCCCAGTCGTGACGGCACTCGCCCTTGGGCGGAACGGCCGCGTCAAAGTGCTGGAAGCTACGGTCGGATGCGGTAAAGACACCCTCGTGCTCGCCCCAAGAGGTGGCAGGCAGGATGACGTCGGCGAGCATGGTCGTCTGCGTCATAAAGATGTCCTGGCAAATGAACAGATCCAGCTCGGAGAGCGTCTTGCGCATACCGGCCGAATCGGGCTCGGTCTGCACCGGGTCCTCGCCGTAGTTGTAGAAGCAGTGCACCTTGCCCTCGTCGACCAGGTGGCCCAGGTCGGTGAGCTTGTAGCCCTCCTCGAGCGGGAGCTTTTCCTCGGGCACGCCCCAAGCCTTGGCAAACTTGGCACGCACTGCCGGGTCGGTGACCTTCTGGTAGCCAGGGTACAGGTTGGGCAGCATGCCCATATCGCAGGAGCCCTGGACGTTATTCTGGCCACGCACGGGCGCGAGACCGGAATTGGGTTTGCCGATCTGGCCGGCAACGCAGGCGATGGAGGCGATGGTGTGCACCGTCTTCAGGTTCTGCTTCTGCTGGCATACGCCCATGCCCCAGCCAATGATGGCAGAGGGCTTCGCCGTGGCGTACATCTCGGCAGCTTGGTGGATCAGCGCGGGCTCGACACCCGTGATGTCCTGTACGGATTCGGGAGTGTAGTTCTTGATGGTCTCCCACCACTCGTCAAAGCCGTTCGTATGCTCGGCGACGAATTCCTTGTCGTAGAGGCCATCGTTGACCAGACAGTTGGCAAAGGCGTTGAGGAACGCAACATTGCAACCGTTCTTGATCGGAAGGTAGAGATCGGCGATACGCGCGGTTTCGATATGGCGCGGGTCGGCGACGATGATCTTGCAACCCTTTTCTTTGGCTCGCACGATACGCCTTGCGACGATGGGGTGCGAATCGGCAGGGTTATAGCCGAAGAGGAAAATGCAGCCCGCATCCTCCATACCGGGGATGGAGCATGACATGCAACCTGAACCAACCGTGTCCATCAGACCGAGGACAGTAGGGCCGTGTCAAGTACGAGCGCAGTTGTCCACGCTGTGGGTGCCGATGCACGCACGCGTAAACTTCTGCATGACGTAGTTCGCCTCATTGCCGCCGCCTCGCGAAGAGCCGGTGGTCATGACAGCGTTAGGACCATATTCGTCAATTATGGCCTGCATCTTAGATGCGGTGAAATCCAGTGCCTCGTCCCAGCTTACGCGCTCAAGATCCGCGCCCTTGGTGCGGCGGATCATCGGGTGCAGTACGCGAGGAGTCAAGATCTTGGTGTCGTTGATGAAGTCGTAGCCGCTCATGCCCTTAAGGCACAGCTCGCTCTGGTTGGTGATGCCGTTGAGCGGTTCGGTACCCACGACCTGGCCGTTTTGGACCAAGAGGTTAAACTGGCAACCGGCACCGCAGTACGGGCAAATCACTTTATGCTTCTCCATGACACCCTCCTTCCTTTCTCTGCTACCGAATACTCGGTACTTATTTGACAATCATTGGGCTTGTCGCCCGACGCTTACGCCTCGTTTTCGATGGTGGCGCGGGCACGCTCGGCAGTCAGTTCTGCCAGGCGCTCCTCGTCTACCAGGGTGAGGCCCTTGGTCGGGCACGCCTCGGCACACGCCGGACCGCCGGGACGGTCCACGCACAGGTCGCACTTGAGCACGAAGCTCTTAGTCTGCGAACCCACGCGCACGTCGCCCATCAAGACGGGGACCTGCGTGGTCGCCACGCTCACGGCGCCAAAGGGGCAGGCCATGACGCAGCTCTTGCAGCCGATGCAGTTGTCCTCGTTGACGCCGATGCGATGGTTCTTTGGATCAAAGAACAAGGCGCCCGTGGGGCAGGCCTTGGCGCACGGGGCATCCTCGCAGTGATGGCAAGCCACCGGTGCGGAGATCTCGTACGTACGCGTCACGCGCAGGCGCGGCGCGGCGATGTTGCCGGGAATGTCGTGCGCCTCGATGCACGCCGCCATACAGGTTTGACACCCAATGCAGCGTGAGGAATCGGCTACGACTCGTTTATTGCCCATGTTGTTCACTCCCTCCTGAATCCCATGCCGGAGAGACCCTGTCGACGTTGCCCCGGACCGCCCGTGGTCCGGCATCGGCGTATCGAGTGTATGCGGCGAAACAGGCACTTCGATAGAATTCCTCCAACGATATACAGGTTAAATATACGCAGTTGCAGGGGGCAAACTTGAGCATAGGCCCTGCAATACGGGTGTATTGCAGGGGTTTTGGCAGGTTGGAATTATTCTCTAGAAGCTATAAAGGTGAGTGTATTACATGCGTACATCCAAGGGAGATTTCACGCTCGTTTCTGAAGGATGTAGTACGTTTGTAATATCGTTTACACTCATTTACTCTAGTGCAATAAAGTAGTGGTTGTAAGATTAGCTATTATTAGCCGATGTTGTATTTGACTATTCAAATTGCACGCTCATTAAGGGAGGCCAGTGATGTCATCGACTCAAAAACGAGCCATCCTGCAGGTGCGCATTCGCGAGGAAGACAAGCAGCATGCCGAGCGTCTCTACGACGCCATGGGCACATCGCTCGCCGAGGCTGTCCGTCTATTTGTCGCGCAGAGTATTTTGATGCGCAAGCTCCCCTTTCAGCCGGTCGCCGTGCGCTCCAAGGACGGCACGGCCGCCTATGGACTGCTCAAAGCATATGGGGACCCCAATCGCCGCTCCGAGGAGCGCAATGCCTGGATTGAATACCTAGCCACAGAAAGCGACGAGTCGGTTTTGGGTCCCGAGGAAGTAGATATCCATGAGTAGCACCATCATCGACGAGACCGTCATCCTGCGCTACCTGCTTGACGACGACGAAGTTCTGTCGCCGCGCGCTGCCAAGGTCATCGCCACGCGCACCGCTCGTGTCTACCCCGAAATCATCACGCGCGTCGTGGTCACGCTGCGCGACGTCTATAAGGTTCCCCGCGTTGAGATTGCTGCAGCCATGAAAAGGCTGCTCGATGATGTCATGGTCGACGAGCCCACCGTTGTCGCCCTTGCCATCAAACTCTTTGGCAAGACCCATATGGACTTTACCGACTGCCTCCTCGCAGCCCGAACCGCCATCTACAACGATGATGTCGTGAGCTTTGGCAAGCCCATCATCCAAGGCATAATCGATTACCGCCGCAAGCGCCAAACCGCAGCCGAAGCCCGCAGCCGCA
>UQWK01000023.1 GCA_900544725.1 uncultured Collinsella sp. | reverse complement strand
AGGGTTTGGGTCAGGAGGGGCGCAAGAGACGGGAGGACCGTGTACGCGTTCCTGCGCGAGGACCGCGGGGAGGGACTGCCTGGGTACGGCACCTGTCAACTCGGTCTACGTCTTTGATGACCGGGTCGTACTCAATATCAACTTCACGGATGATGCCAAAACGGTCACCCGTGAGGAAGTGTTGGGTTCGAGTGCTGTGGACAATGTTCCAGCATGCTGGGATCGAACTCGCTAGCCGGAATCACACGGTACCCGTGGCGCAGGAGCAGGTCGACGAAAACGCCGTTACCCGGTGTGAGCGTACCGCTGAACGTTCCGTCGTAGATACGGCCTACACCACACGAGGGGCTACGGTCCTGCAAGACGCACGCGGCGATCTGGGACGGGCCGCCCGCCTGCTCGCACATGTCGAGCGCGCGCTCGGCACCCAGGCGAAACTCGCGATCGACTGAGGTACCCTCGCAGGTACGGACCTCGCCGTCCACAATCTCGGACGGCTTGCGCGGTGTGGGCAGGCCGCCAAAAACCTCAGGGCATACCAACAGGACCTCGGTCCCCGTGCGCTCGCAAGCCTCGACCAGCTCTCGATGATAGTTGTCGAGCCCGTTATACTTGCAGCTCTCGCCCATTAAACAGGCGCTCACCACGATCTTCATATACAACACTCCCCACGCAAAACGCCCCATTTGAGATGGACACTCAAATGGGGCGATTGACATTGCGTAACTAGTATTACTGCTGCTTCGGCATCAGCGGATTCTCGCGCGTGAGGAGATTCATAAACTCCTCGCCCGTGATCGTCTCCTTCTTGTACAGATAACGAGCCAGCTCGTGGAGCTTAAACTTGTTCTCCTTCAGGATCTGCAGAGCGCGGTCGTGCGCATCCTCGATCAGCTTGGCGACAATCGCGTCCACGCGCTCGGCCGTACCGGGGGCGCAGGTGAGCGACGTGTCCTGGTTGAGGTACGCATTCTGAACGGTACCGAGCGCCATCATGCCAAACTCATCGGACATACCAAAGCGCGTCACCATGTTACGGGCGAGCTTGGTGGCCTGCTCGATATCGTTGGCGGCGCCGGTCGTCATCTCGCCAAAGATGAGCTCCTCGGCTGCACGGCCACCGCAGTAGACGGCGAGCTTGTCCAGGACCTCCTGGCGCGTGGTCAGGAAGCGCTCGTCCTCCTCGACCTGCATGGTGTAGCCCAGGGCACCGCTCGTGCGCGGCACGATGGTGATCTTAGTGACCGGCGCGGAACCCTTCTGGCGGGCGGCAACGATAGCATGGCCGATCTCGTGGTAGGAAACGACCTGCTTCTCGTGGTCGGACAGCACCGTGGACTTACGCTGCTGACCGGCGATGACGACCTCCACCGACTCCTCAAAGTCATCCTGCGTCGCGCGCTTGCGGCCCTCGCGGACGGCGCGCAGGGCGCCCTCGTTGATGATGTTGGCCAGGTCGGCGCCCGAGGCACCGGGCGTGGCGCGGGCAATAGCGGTCAGGTCGATCGGCGGCTGCGTCTTCACGCTCTTGGCATGCAACTCGAGGATGTTCTTACGGCCGGTCAGGTCGGGCAGCTCAACGGGGATACGGCGGTCAAAACGACCGGGGCGCAACAGGGCCGGGTCAAGGCTGTCGGGACGGTTGGTAGCAGCGAGAACGACAATACCCTTGTGGTTATCGAAGCCGTCCATCTCGGTCAACAGCTGGTTGAGCGTCTGCTCGCGCTCGTCGTTGCCGCTAAAGCCGCCGCCGTCACGCTTTTTGCCGATGGTATCGATCTCATCGATAAAGACGATGCACGGGGCCTTTTCCTTGGCCTGCTTAAACAGGTCGCGCACCTTGGCGGCGCCGCGGCCGACGAACATCTCAACAAACTCAGAACCAGAAATACTAAAGAACGGCACGCCCGCCTCGCCGGCCACAGCCTTGGCAAGCAGGGTTTTACCGGTACCCGGAGGGCCGACAAGGAGAGCACCACGCGGCAGCTTGGCGCCGATCTCCTCGTAGCGCTGCGGCTTCTCCAGAAAGTCGACGACCTCCTTGAGGGACTCCTTGGCCTCTTCCTGGCCGGCGACATCCTTAAAGGTCACGCCCACGTCCTTGGAGGCGATCACGCGCGCGCCGGACTTGCCCAGTCCACCGCCGCCAAAACCACCGCCGCCAAAGTTCATCGACGGACCATCATCGCCCATGGCCTTCTTCATGCGGCGGTTGAGCCACCAGCCGATCAGGAAGAAAATCGCCATGGGAAGAATGAGGGTGAGCAGGTAGTAGGTCATCAGACCCGAGTTCTTATCGGGAACGACCGACTCCAGCGAGGCGCCAGATTCAAGCACGCGATCGGTAAAGCCCGCGTCATTCGGAACACCGGTCGTCTTGTAGGCGATGTTCTCGTCCTCGCCCTTCTTGGTGTAATAAATCGTGTAATCGTCCGTGTTGTACTCGACCTTGTCGACACTCTTCTTATCGAGCGCTTTGACAAACGTCGAATAATCGGTCTTCGTAATCTGCTGCGTGTGACCGATGTTGGGGAACAGAACGGTCGAGAGCACGAGGTAGACGACGAAGGCGATGAGCACGTAGAGGATCATATTCCGTCTACGTTTGTTGTCATCCATCTCCATCTGCTTGAACTCCATCTACTGGGGTTGATAATGATTTCTAGAATACCCAACCCGGACGGCGATAAACCGACGCCGGGCACGAAAGGACAGAGATGGCATCACTGGAAGTCGGCAAGGTTCAAATCTATACGGGCGACGGCAAGGGCAAGACAACGGCCGCGCTGGGACTCGCGCTGCGCGCCACGGGCTATGGACTTAACGTACTCATGCTTCAGTTTGCCAAGAAGCTGCACTGCGCCGAACATGACGCAGCACCTCGATTGGGGCTACGCATCGTACAAGCCGATCGCGACACGCCCGAAGCCTGTGCCGCACAGATCATGGAGCTGGCGCGCCAGCAGATTAGCCAGGTCGACGTGCTGATCTTGGATGAGCTGGGAGAAGCCATGCGACGAGGCTTTGTGACGCGCGAAGATGTCGAAGCGTTGATCGCGATGAAACCGACCACCACGGAGCTCGTGCTCACCGGCCGCGGCCTGCTGCCACTGGCCGATCTTGCCGACCTGGTCACCGAAATGCGCCCCATCAAACACTACTTCGACGAAGGCCTCCTAGCCCGCCAAGGCATCGAATACTAGCCATTGCGGACGTCCCCAATGACTAGGCGGTGGCGCGACCTAGCCAGTTGCCACTGTGATGGTAGACGGTGAACATCGTGGCGGTGATTACCCAGGTTACGGGGTAGACAAGCAGCAGGTGCTCAAGTGACGGATCGAACGGCATAATCGCAAACACCCAGATCACCCTGAGCACGACGGTACCAAAAATCGTGAGCAGCATGGGCTGCAAGCTCACGCCGGCGCCGCGAATGGATCCCGACGCGTTCTCGATAATCGAGAAAATCGCGTAGAACGGCGCGATAAAATGAAGAATCGTCGTGGTGTACGCCGAAATCGAAACATCGTCGACAAACAGACGAGACAGCGGACCCGAGAATACCAGCAGCACGGCAGACAGGCCACCAATGAGCATAAACGAAAGCACGAGCGACGTGTGGTATCCCTTTCGCATGCGACCGTAATTGCGCGCACCAAAGTTCTGCGCCGAGAACGTGGTGATCGACACGCCAAGCGCCTCGGTAACCATCCAGACAATGCCATCCAGGCGGCCCGAAAGACCCCAAGCCGTGGTGACATCGGCACCAAACGAGTTGACCGACACCTGAATCAAAACGTTGGAAATCGAATACGCAGCAGACTGAAAGCCAAGCGGCAGACCACACGAGATCATGCTCTTACAAATGCCAGGATCAATGCCGAGTTTGGACAGTGAAAGCCGCCACGCACCCGGTGCGTGCATCATACGAATCACGATCATCGCGGCGTTGGAGCAAATGGTCAGCGCCACCGCGATGCCGCAGCCCAGAGCCTCCATATGAAGCACGGCAACGAAGATGACATCCAGCACCGCATTAACAAGGCAGCCGGAAGCGATGATCACAGCGGGCCCGCGCGTGTCGCCCACGGCGCGCAGCAATGCCGTTCCCATATTGAGCAGCAGCGCTGCAACCATGGCGGCAAAATAGCAACGGGCATAGGCCACGCCCTCGGCCAATAGTTCATGCGGCGTGTTCATAAGCACCAGCATGGGCTCAACGAACACTATGCAAAGAATCGAGAAGGCGATGCCGCCCACCAGCGCGAGCGTCATGGCCGTATGGACCGATCGGCTCAGGCGCTCGTCATCGTGCTGGCCAAAATACTGACCGGTAATAACGGCACATCCAGCACCCACACCGACGCAAAAACCAATGCAGAGCTCCGTAAGCACCATCGTGGCCTGAATGCCACCCAGCGCGAGCTTGCCGCCAAACTGACCGACGATATAGGTACCGATAAGCGTGTATGCCTGCTGAAAGAACGAACTAAAGAAGATAGGGACGCACAGCGACAGCAGCTGTTGCCAAATGACACCCTGCGTTACATCGATAGCCGTAGATTTCTTAGCCACACGCCCTCCCCACTAGCGTACGTCATACAACAAAACGGAAATTTAAGACCAAAGCCAATACCAGCTTAGCACCGACCGATATCGGCCGAAACGCCACAAACCAGAGCCCGGTGCGAAATATCTGCCTAGTGATACAGCCCCGGCTGGTAGTGGTACTCGTTGCTCACATGCGGGCACAGCTGCCAAAAGGCGACAGCACTTGCCGCGGCCACGTTGAGCGAATCGACCCCATGCGCCATCGGAATACGCACGGCGCGATCACAGCCTGCAATGGTCTTGGCGCCCAAGCCAGCACCCTCGGTGCCCATAAAGATTGCCAGGCGGTCAATCTCCTGCAGCGCGGGATCGTCCAACGACACCGAATCATCCGTCAACGCCATGGCGGCACACAAAAAGCCGGCATCGTGCAGCGCCGCCAGCCCATCATGCGGCCATACGCGCGCCTCGCTGCCAATGCGCGTCCAGGGCACCTGGAACACCGTGCCCATGCTCACGCGGGCCGAGCGACGGTACAGCGGGTCACAGCACGTGGGGCTCACCAAAATGCCATCGACGTTCAGCGCAGCCGCCGAGCGGAAAATCGCGCCGACGTTGGTGTGGTCGACAATGCCCTCGAGCACGCACACGCGCACCGGGCGCTCCCCCGCCGCCTCGACGACGCCACCCAAGAACTCGGCTACCGGAATCTGTCGCGGGCGACGAAATGCCGCGAGCGCACCGCGCGTCACATTGAAGCCCGTCAGCTGCTCCATGAGCTCCATGGAGGCAACGAACACAGGAACCGGACCCGCGCCCTCGCGCACAACCAGGCGCTCAAACAGCGGCATCATCTGGTCGAGCCAGCGTTCGCCCAAAAGAAAGCTCACCGGCTCGTATCCGGCGCGCACTGCACGCTCGATGACCTTGGCGCTCTCGGCGATAAAGATGCCCTTCTGCGGTTCCAAAACGCAGCGCAGCTCACGCTCGGTCAGTCGCACGTAGGCATCAAGCCGCTCGTCCTCGAGCGAATCAATTCGCAGCACCTCAACGGCATCAGTCATAGCAGCCAGCCCGCACCCTTCTTTACAGCACCTATACAAATATCGGGGCAACGCCATGCGCCGCCCCGCCACTCATTCCAACCCGATAATACCGAAGGGATAATCGGGTTTACGCCTCACCGCGACGATACGTCACGAACTCATAATCGAGACCCTCGTCACCCTCGCCCGCGGCAATCGTGGCAACACCGCCACGCCGCGTAATCTCCCACGCGGGATCGGCATCCAGATCGGGAAAGTACGTATCCACGTCATGCACGCAATGGTCATGCGTAACCTCGGCTTCCACACAATACGGCAAAAACTGTCGATATACCTCGCCGCCGCCAATCACCCACGCAACGGGTTCATCGGCCACGGCGGCCAAGGCCTCGTCAACACTATGCACCACGTCGACGCCCTCGGCGGCAAAGCTCTCGTCGCGGGTGAGCACGATATTGCGACGGTTCTTAAGCGGACGCCCGCCGGGAAAACTCAGCAGCGTCTTGCGTCCCATAATGACCGGATGGCCCTTGGTGCACGCCACAAAATGACGCATGTCGGCGCGATTGGACACCACCATGTCACCCTCGCAACCAATGCCCCAATCGTCACACACGGCGACGATAGCAGATAGCTTACACGTCATGAGCACCACCTACACCGCAATGGGAATGTTCTTGACCTGCGGGCCGTGCTCATAGCCCTCGACGATCAGGTCATCGGTCGTAAACGCATAGAAGTCATGCACATCGGGGTTGAGCGTTACCTTGGGTGCCGCAAACTGCGGACGCTCGATAAGCTCGCGGACGATATCGACATGACGATCATAGATATGGGCGTCGGCGATCACGTGCAGCAGCTCACCGGGAATCATATCGACCGACTGCGCGACCATCATCAGCAAAATGGCGTACTGGCACACGTTCCAGTTGTTCGCGGCCAAAATGTCCTGGCTGCGCTGGTTGAGAATCATGTTGAGCGTCGGTTTGTCATCCTGTGGGCGCTGCGTGACGTTATAGGTCACGCTGTATGCGCACGGATACAGATGCATCTCGGACAGATCGCTAAACACATACGTGTTCGTCATAATGCGGCGGCTATACGGCGTGTGCTTAAGGTCGTACAGCACGCGGTCCATCTGGTCGAAGTCACCCTCGGCATAATGGCTCTTCTGACCAATCTGATAGCCGTAGGCCTTGCCGATGGAGCCGGTCTCGTCGGCCCACTCATCCCAAATATGGCTGTTGAGGTCATGCACGTTATTGGACTTCTTTTGATAAATCCACAGAATCTCGTCCATGGCGGACTTAAGCGCCGTACGACGCAGGGTGAGCGCGGGAAACTCCTCGCGCAGGTCGTAGCGCGCCATAACGCCAAAGTTTTTAATGGTATAGGCAGGGGTGCCGTCCTCCCACACCGGACGGACCTTTTGGCCCTCGGTAGTGGTGCCATGGTCTAAAATATCGCGGCACATGGTTACAAACTGTTGATCAGCTTTGCTCATTGACCCTCCTGTCAGTCGCCTATAAGCGATTTTTATTGTAGCCCAGGCATGCTCGACCCCACAGCCCTAACATAAGCCGTCATTTTCTGACATATGCCAGAAATACCTTGCGTCCCGCGACGAACGCGTTATTCTATTGTTGACATATGTCAGATAAGGAGTGTGCATGGCAGGAAGACGTGAAAAACTGCGCCGCGTCGGAATCATTCCCGAATACCGTGGCTTTACCCCCGATGGCCTGGCCAGCGGCGACGCCATCGACATGACCGTCGACGAGCTCGAGGTCCTGCGCCTGTGCGACCTGGAGGGCCTCAACCAAGAGGCGGTCGCCCAGCAGATGGGCATCGCCCGCGCCACAGTGGCGGCCATCTGCAGCCGCGCGCATCGCAAAGTCGCCAACGCGCTGGTCAACGGGCGGGCGCTCGTCATCGAGGGCGGCAATATCGCGTACTCCCCCATCACCACATCAGCGGCCGCATGGCCAGCAAAGGAGGTCGGCACCATGAGGGTGGCAACGACGTACGACAACGGCAACATCTTTATGCACTTTGGACGCAGCGAGCAGTTCAAGATCTACGACATTCAGGACGGCAAGGTGCTCAACGAGCAGGTCGTGGGCACCGGCGGCACCGGCCACGGCGCCCTTGCGGGCCTCCTTGCCAACGGCGGCGTGGACACGCTCATCTGCGGCGGCATCGGCGGCGGCGCCATCAACGCGCTCGCCAAGGCCGGCATCACCGTCTATGCCGGCGCCCAGGGCAGCTGTGATGCGTGTGTCGAAGCACTCATCAACGGCACGCTTGCACAGAACGGCGAGGCCACGTGTGGCTGCCACGGTCACGACCACGAGCACACCCACGAGCACGGCGAGTCCTGCGGTTGCCACGGCCATCACGAGCACGAGAGCCACGAGGGCTGCAGCTGTCACTAACGGCACACCACCGCAAACTCGGAGCGCATCGCCACGCGCAGCCCGACAATCAAATCCCACAACAAAGGCCACCCGGAAACTTCCGAGTGGCCTTCGCCATATCAAGCTGTAATTGCAGCCCTACTTTTTATTGCGCATCTGCGCTTCCATCTGGCGCAGCAGGTCCATATCGGACTTGGGGCCGCCCGTACCCAGGCCACCCATGCCACCCAGACCCATAGCGTCCAGGCCAGGGATATTGGGCATGCGCATCTTCTTGCCCTTCTTACCCTTTTTGCCCTTCTTGCCACCGGCCTGTGCCTGATTGGCCATCGTGCGCATGCGGCCCATCATCTTGTTCATCTCGCCCCACTGCTTCATAAGGCTGTTGACCTCGGTGGGGGTCACGCCGGCACCCTTAGCAATGCGGGCGCGGCGCTGGCCGTTGATGATGGAGGGACGCAGGCGCTCCTCCTTGGTCATCGACATGATGATGGCCTCGTTCTTATCGAAGATGCCCTCGTCCAGGTTGCCGCCCATCTGGTTGAGCGCACGTTGGCCACCGGGGAGCATACCCAGGATGCCCTTCATGCCGCCCATCTTCTTGACGGCCTTCATCTGGTCGAGCATGTCGTTCATAGTGAAGCCCTCGCGCAGCATGCGCTCGGCAGCCTCGAGCTGCTCGGCGTCGGCTGCCTCCTGGGCCTTCTCGATAATGCCGACGACGTCGCCCATGCCCAGAATGCGCTTGGCCATGCGGTCGGGATAGAACGGCTCCAGCGAATCGGGCTTTTCGCCCATGCTCACGAACTTGATGGGCTTGCCGGTCACCTGACGCACCGAAAGTGCGCCACCGCCACGGGCGTCGCCGTCAAGCTTGGAGATGATCACGCCGTCAAAGTCGGTGCGCTCGGCAAAGGTCGAGACCACGTTGACGATGTCCTGGCCGGTCATGGCATCGACGACCATCAGCACCTGGTCGGGCTTGACGGCCTTCTTGATGTCGACGGCCTCCTGCATCATCTGCTCATCGATCTGCAGACGGCCGGCGGTATCGACGATGACCACGTCGCGTAGGTGGTCGACGGCCTCCTGGATAGCGCCCTTGGCGATATCGACCGGGTGCGCGCCGTCGCCGCGGAAGACCGGCACGCCGATCTCGCCGCCGAGCGTGGCCAGCTGGTCGGCTGCGGCGGGACGGTAGACGTCGCACGCGGCGAGCAGCGGCGAGCGGCCCTGCTTCTTGAGCAGGTAGGCCAGCTTTACGGCCGCCGTGGTCTTACCGGAGCCCTGCAGGCCCACGAGCATGATGACGTTGGGAATACGGTTGCTAAAGACGAGCTTGCTCTCGGTGGAACCGAGCATCTCGGTGAGCTCGTCGAGTACGATCTTGACGACGTTTTGCGCCGGCGACAGCGACTCCATGACCTCGGCGGTCATGCAGCGCTCCTTGGTCTTGGCGACAAACTCCTTGACGACCTTGAAGTTGACGTCAGCCTCGAGCAGCGCCATGCGAATGTCGCGCATGGCCGAGGTGATATCGGCCTCGGTCAGCTTACCCTTGCCGCGCAGGCGGTCAAATGTGTCGTTGAGGCGATCGCTCAGGGAATCAAACACTAGCTACTCCTTAGTTGGACTCGCCCACCAGGGCGCGGCAGAAATCTTTGGCGTTAAACTCCTGCAGGTCATCGACCTGCTCACCCACGCCGATGCGCAGGATCGGAAGCTTGAGCTTTTCGGCCACGGCCATGGCGATGCCGCCCTTTGCCGTGCCGTCGAGCTTAGTCATGATAATACCGTCCAGGCCCAGCGCCTCGTTAAACTCGAGCGCCTGGTTCAGGCCGTTCTGACCGGTGGCGGCATCGATCACGAGCACGACCGAGACCGGCATGGGGCCGGCGGCCATATTGGCGGCGCGCTTGCGGGTCACGTTGACCACCTTGGCAAGCTCGCGCATGAGCTCGGGGCTCGTGTGCAGGCGGCCGGCGGTATCGATGAGCACCAGGTCGCTGCCGCGCTTATCGGCTTCGTCGAGCACGTCGTAGCACACGCTCGCCGGATCGGATCCGCGGTCGCGCTTGATGACCGGTACACCGGCGCGCTGGCCCCACACATCGAGCTGCTCGATGGCGGCGGCACGGAAGGTGTCGGCCGAACCGATCACGACGTTCTTGCCGCGGGCAGCCATAGCGCTCGCGATCTTGCCGACCGTGGTCGTCTTGCCGGCGCCGTTGATGCCGACAAACAGCACGCAGCTCGGCGTATCAGAGAACGGGTCGCGCTCAACAGGCACAAAGTGGCCTTCGAGCTGCTCGGCCAGGGCACGGCGGAGCTGAGGGGCGGTCTTGAGGTTCTTCTTGGCCGCGGCATCACGCAGGTCATCGGAGACCTGAATGGCAACCTCGGCACCCATGTCGCCCATGACGAGGGTGTCCTCAAGGTCCTCCCAAAAATCCTCGTCGACCTCGCCGCCAAAGTAGAAGACCTCATTGAGAGCCTCGCGGCTGCGCTCAAGTCCGCGCGAGAGAGCGTCAAAGAATCCCATTATGCATTCACGACCTTTCCGGTTTCGCGATCGAGTTTTTGCGAGACGACGCGACTGACGCCGTCGGCTTGCATCGAGACGCCGTAGAGAACGTCAGCATCCTCCATAGTACGGCGCTGATGCGAGATTACCAAGAGCTGCGTATCGGAACGCAGCACATCGAGGGCGCCGATAAGCTTGGACAGGTTGGCGTCGTCGAGCGCCGCCTCGACCTCGTCCAGCACATAGAAAGGCACCGTGCGCGTGCGGTACACAGCAAAGAGCAAGGCGAGCGCCGTCAGGCTCTTCTCGCCGCCCGACATGAGCATCATCTTGGTGATGCGCTTGCCACGCGGCTGCGCCACGACCTCAATGCCCGTCTCGGCCGGATGCTCGGGATCGGTCATCTCAAGGTGAGCCTGACCGCCCGGGAACAGCATGGCGAAAATCTCGCGGAAGTTCGCGTCGACCTTCTCAAACGTCACCAGGAACGCCTTGCGCATCTTGCGGTCGATTGCCACGGTGATCTTGGTGAGCGCCTTGCGTGCACTCTCCAGATCGGCCAGCTGCTCCTCGATGTAGTCGGCACGGCGCTTGAGCTGCTCGTACTCCTCCATGGCAACCTGGTTCACAGGGCCCAGGTTGTTGATCTGGCGCACGAGCTGGTTGAGCTCGCGCTCGGCGGCGTCACGATCAGTGGGAGCCGGCAGCATGAGTGCCTCCTCGAGCACCGTGGTACCGTCGGCAGTGATGGCCTTGATGGCGGCCTCCACCTGCACCTCGAGCTTGCCGCGCGCCACTTTGAACTCGTTTTGCGTCGTGGTGGCAGCATCGACCCGCTCCTTGGCGCGGGCGACCTCGGCCTTGGCGTCCTCGATGGTCTTCTTGAGCGAAGCCGAGTCCGCCTCCTCGAGCGAGGCTTGATCGCGCAGGCGCGCCGCCCAATCCGAGGCGCGCTCCAGCAGGGCGGAATAGCGCTCATGCATAGGGTCGACACGCAGGCGCAGCAGCTCGAGCGAGCGCGAGGCCTGACGCGTCCCGCGGATACGGCGGTCGATACCCTCCAGGCGATGCTCAAGATCGGGCACGCGGCCCTTCAGCGAACGCAGACGCTCGCTCGTCTGGGCCAGGCGCACCTTGGCATCAGCGAGCTTACCGGCGGCCTCGGAGTCGTCGCGACGCACGCGATCGAGTTCGTCATTGGCCTCGGCAATCTGCAGGCCCAGATCGCTTGCCTGCGCACGGGCCTCATCGCGCGAGCGGGTAAGCTCGTCCACGCGCGGACGTGCGGCACGAACGGCCTCGGCAGCCTGCTCGCGGCGCTTGGAAATGCGCACGCGCTCGACCTCGGCATTGTTGGCACTCTGCTCCAGACGGCCGATCTCGGACAGCAGGGAGCGACGCTCGCCCTCAAGGCGGGCAATCTCACCGGCAGCATCGCCCTCGGCGGCTCGTGCCTCCTCAACGGCAGCGTTGGCATCGACGACCTGGTCCGACACATGCTCAAACACGGCGGCAAGATCGGGCTCCAGGCCTTCCAGCTCGCGAATACGCCGCTTGCGCTCCAGAACGCCCGAAGCCTCGCCGGCATCGAGCCCCACGCGCACCAGGCCGCCGCAGGCAACGCGGGCGCCATCGGGTGTCACATAGGTCACGCCATCAACGACTGGCGCGGACAGTGCGGCAGCCAGGTCATCGACCACGTAATAGCCGCCGAGCAATGCCTCGACAACCGGACCGTAGCCCGCGCGCACGGACAGACGGTCGACCAGACGGGTTCCGGCGGCGCCCTCGGCGGCGGCAGAACCGCTCACGCCGCGCGCCACCAGCAGCGCCTCGCCCGAGGCCTTCTTCTGGTCCAGGGCAGCGCGGCCGGCGCGCTCAAGCGCGGCAGCGTCTTCGAACAGCAGGGCATCGATATCACCGGCGAGCAGTTGCTCAACCAGGCCCTCGAGCTCACGCGGTGCCTCGAGCACATCGCCCAGACGGCCCGCAACTTCGTCGCCCAGTGCGCCCACCAGACGGCTCACGAGCGGCGAGCTGTCTGCCATGCGGGCATCGAGCTTCTTTTGGCTGGCGAGCTCCGAGCGCACCTCGGACAGCTTATTGCGTGCCTCGGTCTCGCGAGTACGCAGGTCCCTGAGGGCCGCGCGTGCCACCTCGGTGGCCTCGCGCGCATCGGTCTGGGCCTGACGGGCCTCCTCAAGGGCACCCTCAAGCTCCTCAGCACGGTCGCGGCGGCTCTCGAGCGATGCCGTGACCTCCTCGAGCTGCTCATCGATCTGCTCCAGGCGCGAGGCATACATGTTGTCCTCGACCTCGGCATTGGAAAGCGAATCCTTTACCTTGGCGAGCTCGAGCGCGGCGTTATCCGACACGCGCTGCACATCGCGCTGCTCGCGCGTCAGCTGCGAAATCTGCGCATCGAGCGCCACGCGGCGCTCGTGAAGCTCGGCGGCGGCAGGACCGGCGTCATCAACGTCCTCCTGGGCCTGCATATGCGCGCCGGTCACTTCCTCGAGCTGGGCGCGCGCGTCCTCGAGCTCCTCGACCACGCGACGGCGCTGATGTTCGGAGCCCGAGATCTGGCCGCGCATGTCAGACAGGCGCGACACCATGTTATGGCCTTTTTCCTCGAGCAGGCGCATGTCGGAGTTAATGCGGCCGACCACATCTTGCATATGGCGGCGCTGCTCGCCCAAATCGCCCACAAACAGGCCCTTTTCCTCGAGCATAACTTGGAGCTTCTCGAGCTCGCGCTCCTTTTCACCCAAGCGGTATTGCGCAAGCTCAAGCTCGGCGGCTCCCTCCTTAGAGCGGCTCTCCAGGTCGTTCCACTGCGATTGCAGCGAACGCAGCTCGTCGACGGCCAGCATCTGCGTAAGCTCGTTCGCGCGCGAGGACAGTTCTTTGTACTTGCGCGCGCGATCGACCTGACGCTCCAGCGGCCGCAGCTGACGGGCAATCTCCTTATTGATGTCGCGGGCACGGGTCAGGTGCTCGTCCATCGATTTAATCTTTTTGAGCGCACGTTCCTTGCGACGCTTGTGTTTGGAGATGCCGGCGGCCTCCTCAATGAGGGCACGGCGCTCCTCGGGGCGGCTCTGCAAAATGGCATCGAGCTTGCCCTGACTGATGATGGAATGCGTATCCTTGCCCAGGCCCGAGTCGTGCAGGATGTCCTGAATGTCCATCAGGCGGCACGGGCTCGAGTTGATGAGGTACTCGCTTTCGCCCGAGCGGTACATACGACGGGTGATGGCGACCTCGTCAAAGTCGACGGGCAGCATATGGTCCGAGTTATCGAGCACCAGCGTGACCTCGGCCACGCCCACCGGCTTGCGCGCCGACGAGCCCGAGAAAATGACGTCTTCCATGGCCTGGCCGCGCAGCTGCTTGGCGCTCTGCTCGCCCAGGACCCACAGAATCGAGTCGGAGATGTTCGATTTTCCCGAGCCGTTGGGACCGACGATGACGGTCAGGCCCGGCTCAAACGTCATATGGGCGCGGTCGGCAAACGACTTGAACCCTTTGAGCGTGAGGGACTTGAGATACACGGCTCCTCGCTTAAACAGGCTTCTTGTTGAGAATCACGCCGTTGGTGGTGTAGCCCATGCGGTCGAGCGCCTCGAGTGCAGCGGCTCCCTCGGCTTCCTTCTTGGAGGAACCGGTGCCGCGGCCCTGGCGGATACCGTCGATGAGCACCACGGCGGTAAAGGTCGGTGCGTGCGCCGGGCCCTCAGAGCCAACGAGCTTGTACGCCGGAGGCTCGTGGCCGTCGGCCTGCACGCACTCCTGCAAGAACGACTTAGGGTTCGCGGGGTGCTCGGCACGCTCGGAAGCCAGGTGCGGCTTGAGTGTACGGTGGATAAACTCCGCCGCCGCATCCCAGCCGGCATCCAGGTACAGAGCGCCCACGAGCGACTCGTAGACGTTCTCGAGCGCCGAGTGCAGACCGCGCGCGCCCGTGCCGGTCTCGGAGGCACCAAAGATGATGATGTCGTCGATGCCCAGCTCATGGGACACCTCGGACAGCGTGGCGCCCGAGACGAGCGACACCTTCAGGCGCGTAAGCTTGCCCTCGTCAAACTCCGGATAGGACTCAAAGAGCGAGCGGGCAACCACGGCGCCCAAAATGGAATCGCCCAAAAACTCAAGGCGCTCATAGCTCGCCGAGACGGGCTGACCTTCCACGGCAGAGGGGTGCGTGAGCGCCGCGCGCAGCAGCACCTTGTTATTGAACTCGTGGCCCAGGATTTCCTGGGCGCGCGCGAGTCGTTGAGATAAAGCCAAGACTTAGGCCTCCTTGGCGTTTTCAATAGCGTCGACAGCGTCGGCGACAGAGTTGAGCGAGAGCAGGGTCTCGTCATCGATCTCGAGGTCGAACTCGTCCTCGATGGCCGTCACCAGCTGCAGGCGCTCGAGCGAATCGGCATCGAGATCGTCAAAGGTAGTCTCGTCGCTAATGTCGGCGACATCGACGCCCAGAACGTCAGCGGCGACTTCGGCGATCTTATCGAAGATTTCGGAGCGGTCCATAGCGCTTCCTCTCGTATTGCGTGAACATCAACGAGCTGGCGCCGCAAGTGCAGCGCCAAGACACGGTTTTGATTCTACCCCACGACGAAGGCCGCGAGGCACATAACAGAGCTCTAACTCACTCCTACAAAACGATGCCGTCCATAGAGTTGGCGACGTTCTCGACCAGCCCGGCGCGCACGGCCTCCGCCGCGGCGAGCGTACCGTTTTTGACGGCCTCGACCGAGGTGGCACCGTGGCCGATCAGGACCACGCCACGCAGGCCCAGCAGAATGGCGCCGCCCTTAGCATCGCCCGAGAGCTTTGCCTTGATCTCGCGCATCTGCTTTTTGATAAGCAGCGCGGCGATCTTGGTGCCGAGCGAAGCCATAAAGGCACCCTTGAGCTCTTGCAGCAAAAACTTAGCGGCGCCCTCGGTCGCCTTGAGCGCGATGTTGCCCGACATGCCATCGGCAACGACGACGTCAAAGTTACCCGAGGTCAGGTCGGTACCCTCGCAGTTGCCCACAAAGCCGGGAACCGCGGCCTTCATGGCCGGGAAGCACGCCTTGGTAAAGTTGGAGCCCTTCTCATCCTCGGTGCCGTTGCCGAGCAGACCGACGCGGGGATGTTCAATGCCCAAGACGACGCGCGCATAGGCGCTACCCATCTGGGCAAAACGCACCATGTCGTCGACCTCGACATCGGGGTTGGCGCCCATGTCGCACAGGACCGTCAGGCCGCCGGCGCGGTTGGGCAGTGCATTGGTGAGGCACGGACGCACCGGCTGCTTCTTGCCCTCGGCCTGATACCTAAAGGGCGTCACGTAGGCGGTAGCGGCAGCGGTCATGGCACCGGTGGAGCCGGCAGAGAAGAACGCATCCGCGTTACCCTTCTTGATAGCGCGGCAGGCAAGCACGATCGAGGACTTGCGCTTGGTCATCACGGCTCGAATGGGATCGTCGTCCATGGCGATGACATCGGGCGCCTCCAAGGCCTCAACACGAGCGTGAGCCGCGGCAAAGGGGTTCACGATCTCTGCGGGACCGACGGCCAAGACCTCGATATCGGGATCCGCCGCAAGCGCCGCCTCGATACCGTCGAGGACAACCTGAGGCTTCTCGTCTCCACCCACAACGTCTACACAAACGCGAACGTTACTCATATACATGCTCCTTATACAAAAATGGCCGACTCATTGAGCCGGCCATTGTGGTTCCAGTTGGAACGGCATCGCATCCAGAGTATACAGTTACTCGGTAACGATAACCTCGCGGTCCTTGTAGAAACCGCAGCTGGGGCACACGTGGTGCGGGAGCTTGACAGCGCCGCAACGGGGGCACGTGGACTGAGCCGCAGCCGAGATCTTCATGTTGGCGGAACGGCGGGTGTGAGTGCGGATACGACCCTGCTTTTGTTTAGGTACGGGCATAGTGACCTTCCTTATGAACTATCCAGTGTGGCGATTACGCGCAAGTAGCGATACTACCACAGTTTTACTCGTCAAGCTTGAGATTCTTCAATGCTGCAAATGGATTTTCCGTGGCAGCGGCCCATTCGGCCTCTGCTTGAGCGGCGCAATCGCATTGCTCGACGTTGAGATTGATGCCGCAAGTGGGGCATAGGCCGCGACAATCGGGCTTGCACAGGACAACGAACGGCGTGTCCATGACGACCGCGTCGTTGATGGGCTCACCCAGATCGACGATGCGATCCTCGCCCAGCAGCTCGTAGCCGTCTTCGTAGGCCTCGGGATCCTCGGGCTCGTTAAAGAGATAGAATTCCTCAATCTCACCGGCAATATCAAACGAAGCAGGCTCCAGGCAACGGTCGCACTCACCGGTTGCGTGCGCGCGGACCATGCCCGTAAGCAGAACACCGGTGCCGGCATTGGTAAAGACCACATCGTAGTCAATGCCGTCCTGCAGCTGATACTCCTTCTCGCCCACCGTATAGGTGGCGACATCGACCTTGCCGGACAGCGGATACGAGTCTCCGGGAAACTCGAGCTGCTCGGAAAGATCGACGGTAACGCTCGGGAACTCAGCCATTACCACTGACCGTTCTGCTGGGCGGCACCCTCGTTGAGCTGCTGACGGCAACGAGTCACCGTGCCGGTCAGGCTCTTGAGGTTCTCCTCGAGGTGCGTAAAGACCTGCTCGGCGTAATCCTCGGCGGCGTAGCGCGTCTCGCGTTCATACTGCTGGGCACGGTCGCGGATATCGTCGGCCTGCTGCTGCGCCAAGCGGACGATCTCCTGCTCACCGGCAATGGTGAGGGCCTGCTGCTGAGCATCGGCGATGATGGAATCGGCCTGAGCGGCGGCGGAAGCCATAAGCTCCTCTCGCTCCTTGAGGATACGGCGGGACTTCTGCCATTCCTCGGGATAGCTCATGCGAATCTCGTCGAGGATGTTAAAGAAGACGTCGGCGTCGATAACCTTCATCTGGGCGTTCTTGCCGAACGGCGTCTTAGCCTCTTCGATGAGCCCCTCGAGCTCGTCGACAAGACTCACGATCCTGTCGCCAGGAAAATTCTCGCCCGGCATCCGGTCTCCTTTCATAGGTAACATATCATCGAGTTAGTTTACCACATGCCACCAGGCATTAAAAAACGTCACGAAAAGCGATGTTTGAGCGCCTTGACCACATTGGACGGAACAAAATTAGAGACGTCGCTACCGAGCGAGGCAATCTGGCGAACCACCGAGCTCGAGATATAGCCGTACTGCGGCGCACTCATGACAAAGATGGACTCCAGCTCGCTATCCAGGCGATAGTTGAGGTCGGCCTGCTGCAGCTCGTACTCAAAGTCGGTCATGGCACGCAGGCCCTTGACCACAGCTCCCGCTCCCTGTTCGCGGGCAAAATCGACTAAGAGGCCGGTGAAGGGCAGCACCTCGACGCCGTCAATATCGCCGAGCGCCTCACGGGCCAGCGCCACGCGCTCGTCGAGCATAAACGTGGTGCCGACGCCGTTTTTGCCCTGCGACTCGGCAACGGCCACGATCACGCTGGGAAAAATGCGGCGGGCGCGGCGAATGACGTCGATATGGCCAAACGTGATGGGATCGAAGGTGCCCGGGACGATTACGCGGTTAATGGTGTCACTCATGGGCATCCTCCGTGGGTGCGTCGCTATCGTTGCCATCATCCTCGCCGTTGCCAACCCAACGAAGCAGGTCGACCGAGGTTATGCCGTAGCGCTTCTCTCGCACGGTCTCAAAACCGGTCGGGTGAGCACCCGTATCGGCCGCGGCGTGCTCAAAGAGCGCGTAGGCACCCTGCGTCAGCAAGCCTTGCTGAGCTAGGTTTTGCAGCAGCTCCTCGACCGGCTCGGCGCCAAAAGCATAGGGCGGGTCGAGCAGGACCAGGTCAAAGGGACCGCCCGGCACGCGCCCGCGCGAAGCGCTCGCCAGCACGTCACCCGTCACCACACGCCAACGCGCACGGTCACGGCAGAGCGACTCGATATTCTTGGTAATCAGACGAGCAGCGTTGCGATCGATCTCGAACGTGGTGAGCGAGCGGGCGCCACGCGAGAGCATCTCAATGCCCAAGGCGCCGGAGCCGCCAAAGGCATCCAGCACGCGGACCTCGTCCAGATCGAAGTCGAATGCCGACATGACCATAGATGCGCACGCCTCGCGCACGCGATCGGTCGTGGGGCGGGTGACATCGCGACCACGGGGCTCCTCGATCTTACGACCGCGCCATTCGCCGCCGATGATTCTCATCCTCCGCTGACCTCCTTAAAGATGTGTCGATACCGCATGGCGACCGCATCGCGTAGAGGGCGCGTCGCCACGGAGTCAAGGTTGCAAGCATACCGCAAGAGCTCGACCGCGTCCAAATGGGCCCACTCGATCAATTCCTCGTCGGCATCGAGGTCAACAAAGCGCAAGGTCACGCCGCCATGCTGGCGGTAACCCAGGATTTCGCCCTCGTGGCGCAGACGCAGGTCCATCTGGGCGAGCGTAAAGCCGTCCGAGGTCTTCTCGAGCGACTGGAGGCGGTCTTGCGCCGCCGACGCGCCGCCGTTGCCCTTGGAGTGCGTCATGACCAGGCATGTACCCGACACGCTGCCGCGACCTACGCGCCCGCGCAGCTGATGCAAGGCCGCCAAACCAAAGCGCTCGCCATTCTCGATGACCATGACGGTTGCGTTGGGCACGTCAACGCCCACCTCGACCACCGTGGTCGAGACGAGCACATCGATCTCGCCACGCTTAAAGGCATCGATGACCCGGTCCTTCTCCCCCGCCGGCATGCGGCCATGAAGACGCTCGATGGCAAGCCCCGGTAATGCCAGACGAAGGCGATCGAGCTCGGTCGCCGTGTCATGTAACGGCACGGGCACGGTCACGCGGCCTTCGTCGTCGCGAGCGATGCCGGGTACGTCTTCGAGCTCATCGGCCGAATCGCTCGGCTCCACGAGCGGACAGATCACGTAGGATTGCTGCCCCTTTTCGTGCGCCTCGCGAATGGCGCCATAGGCCAGGTCGCGACTCGACTCGGTGAGGACGCGCGTCTCAACGCCGGCACCCGGAACGGGACGATGGCGGATGATGCTCGTATCCAGGTCGCCGTACACC
The DNA here is from genome assembly GCA_900544725.1 of uncultured Collinsella sp. Classification (GTDB taxonomy): domain Bacteria; phylum Actinomycetota; class Coriobacteriia; order Coriobacteriales; family Coriobacteriaceae; genus Collinsella. The sequence continues at coordinate 13,394 of UQWK01000023.1, read as the reverse complement.
GAAAGCGCCAGCGTGCGCGGGATCGGCGTGGCAGTCATGACCAGCAAGTCGGCACCCGGGCCCTTTGCGCGTAGAGCGTTACGCTGGCCCACGCCAAAGCGGTGCTGCTCGTCGATCACCACAAGCGACAAATGCTTGAACGTGACGGTCTCCGAAAGCACCGCATGGGTACCAAAGAGCACGTCGAGCTCGCCAGACTGGAGCCGCGAATGAATCTGTTCACGCTCGGCCGCTGACGTGGCGCCCGTCAGGAGCGCCCAGGTCATGCCAGCCTGTGAGAGCAAGGGGCCGGTCTTATCGGCATATTGACGCGCCAGCACGCCCGTGGGCGCCATAACGCAGGCCTGAGTGCCGCTATCGGCCGCAACCGCCAACGCGCAGGCGGCAACGGCGGTCTTACCGGTACCGACGTCGCCCAGCAGCAGACGGTTCATCACGCGACCGCCATCGCACATGTCATGCAGGATGTCTTGAAATGCAGCCTCCTGCTCATCGCTCAGCGAAAACGGCAGGGCCTGTTTAAGCGCAGTCAAATGCTCGCCCGCGGCATGCGCATAAGGCACCACGTCGACCATACCGTCATCGTTGCGCAGACGCAGCGCGAGCTGCAAGTAGAGACACTCCTCGTAGGCAAGACGCCGGCGCGCGATGTCGCGCTCGGCCATGCTCGAGGGAAAGTGGATCGAGCGCAGCGCACGGGCATTGCTCATGAGCTTCCGCTTTGCGCGCAGCGGCGCGGGAATGGGATCGAACGGATTGGCGACCACTTCGAGCGCGCCGCTAACGATGCGGCGCATCCACGCCTGGCTCACGCCATCGCTCACGTAATGGACCGGCAGAATGGTGCCCGCGGCACGCCCGCCGTCGAGCTTTTCGAAATGCGGAGAGGCCATCTGCTTAAAGCCGTAGGCAAACTCGACCTTACCCATCACGGCCAGGCGGTCGCCCTGCTTAAACTGCTGGGCAATCCAGGGCTGACGGAAAAAGGCGACTTGCAGCACGCCCGTCTCGTCCACCAGCGAGACCTCGGTCACCTGCATACGCGGGCGGGGCTGCTTTTGGACGACACGATCGACCGTGGCGATAATCGTGCACACGGTCCCGATGGGCGCCATCTCGATGGACCACGAGCGAGTGAAGTCCAGGTAGCGATGAGGAATATGGAGAAGGAGGTCCCCCACCGTCCGAATTCCCAGACGGCGAAGGGCCTCCTCACGTTTACCCGAAACATATTTGAGTCGCGCGATATCCTCGTCGAGCGCATTGCTCTGGGCAAAGCGCTCCGAGACGCGCGGCACGGAGCACAGCTCGGACATGGGCAGATGCCTACTCGATCGAGAAGATCACGGGATAGAGCGGCTGCTCGCCACGATGGGCATCAATCTCCAGGTCGGGCTGAGCCTCCTCGATGGCGTCGACGATCTCCTGGAAGGCCTCATCGGACAGCTCCTCGCCGGCCAGAATCGTCAGCGCGTCGCCCTCCTCTTCCTCCTGCATGCGGTTAATGCAGTCGAGCGTGACCTGCTTCACATCGGAGCCGACCACGTCGATGGAGCCGGCAATGATACCCATGACGTCACCGGAGTGAATCGGAGAGCCGTCAGAGGCGCTGGAATCGCGCACGGCACGGGTGACCTCGCCATCGCGAACCTCGCTGATGGCGTCGACCATGGCGGCGACGGCATCCTCGAGCTCGGAATCGGGCAGGACTGCGAACAGCGCGGAGAACGCCTGCGGGACGGTCTTGGTGGGAACGACGGCAACCTTCTTGTCGGTGCAGGCAGAAGCGGCAGCCTCGGCAGCCATGCGGATGTTGCCGTTATTGGGCAGGATGATGACCGAGGTCGCGTTGACCTGGTCGACGGCGCCCAGCAGATCGGCGGTCGAGGGGTTCATGGTCTGGCCACCCGAGACGATCACGTCAACGCCAAGGGACTTGAGGATGTCGGCCTCGCCCGAACCGGCGGCAACGGCGACAAAGCCCAGCGCCTTGGCGGGCTCGGCCGCCTTTTCCTGGTCCTCATGAATCTTCGCGGTACGGTCGTGGGCCTCCATCTCCATGTTGTGGATAAAGACCTCGTAGATCTGACCGAGCTGCAGCATGTGCTCGAGCACCAGGTTGGGGGTGTTGGAGTGCACGTGGATCTTGTAGTCGGGGTAGGCACCCACGAGCAGTTCGCAGTCGCCCATGGACCCCAGAAACTTAAGGCACTCGTCCTCGTCAAAGGGAGCGTCGGCCTTAAAGAGGAACTCGTTGCAGTAGCGGAACTCCGAGCCCTCCCAGTCGTCGTTGGCCTCGATCTCAACGCGACCAAGGGCCGCGTCACGGGCAGAGCCAGCGGAATCAAACGTGGCGGAGAAATCCTCGACAACGGTGCTGCGGCCAAGAGCGGCGGCAACAAAGTTCTCCAAGAAGATGGCAAAGCCAAAGGCGCCGGAGTCGACAACGCCGTTCTCCTTGAGGACGGGCAGCAGGTCGGGCGTGCGGGCGACGGACTGGTAGGCCTCGACGACGATGGCATCGAGTGCGTCCTCGGCCGAGAACTTCTTCTTTTCGCACTCGTCAGCCTTGGTCGAGACATCACGCAGCACCGTGAGGATCGTCCCCTCGATGGGCTTACGGACGGCCTGGAAGGCGACCTTGACGGCGCGACGGAACGCATAGGCGATGTTGGCAGACGTGATGGGCTCATCGGCAGAGACGAGACCCTCGGCAACACCGCGCAGGATTTGCGAGGTGATGACGCCGGAGTTGCCGCGGGCACCCATCAGGGAGCCGTGGGTGATGGCGCCGGCGATGGCCTCCATATCGGCATCGGCGGGAAGGGCGGAAAGCTCCTTGGTCACCGAGGCGAGCGTGAGCGACATGTTGGTGCCGGTGTCGCCGTCGGGTACGGGGAAGACGTTGAGCTTGTTGATCTCCTCGGCCTTGTCAGAAACGGCAGCCGCAGCGATCGGAAAACAGGTGCGAATGGTCTTTGCAATCATGGGTATTTGAATCTCCGTTTTCGGATGCTAGTTCAGACGGCTCTTGAGCGCGTCGATGTGAATGCCGATCTTAAGGCTGGCGGGATCGATCTGGGCGATCTCCTGCAGGGTAAAGGCAACGGAGCTCGAAAGATTGTGGCAGACGGACTTCATGTTGACGCCATTCTCGAGCACGACGTGAAGATCGACCGTAAGGCCGTTCTCGTCGGCGGAGACAAGCACGCCCTTGCGGAGGCGCTGGCCGGCAAGCAGGCGCACGCTCTCGGCGCCCTGGAGCTGTTCGGCCATACCGACGACGCCGTAGCACGTCATCGCGGCATAACCGGCAATATCGGCAATAACGTCGTTCGAGACGCTCAGGCTGCCGTTAATGGTCTCAGACACAAGAATCTCCTTATCTGGTGCTCGCGGCACCATCTCGTGGGAGCAATCATTGCAATATTCTACAACGACCGCGCCATGTTGATGTGGTGGGTCGCGGGATTACATCCTCGACACGAAATGTTGATATGGCAACGTTCGCGCCAGACGATCGCGGTATGAAAAAACCCGCCGCATAAGCGACGGGTTTTACAACCTGGCTCCCCGGGTAGGACTCGAACCTACAACAGCGCGGTTAACAGCCGCGTGCTCTACCATTGAGCTACCGAGGAATTTAAAAGCCCAGCGGAATGGGCTGAGAAATTCTGGCTCCCCGGGTAGGACTCGAACCTACAACAGCGCGGTTAACAGCCGCGTGCTCTACCATTGAGCTACCGAGGAATAGGTGCGTGCTCTCAAGCAACGAAGTTTATTATACGGACGATTGGGCGAAGGGCAAGAACTTTTTTAAGAAATTTTCCGACCTAGTCATTGGGGACGTTCTTAAACGACTAGTCATTCAAGAACGTCCCCAACGACTACATGAAAGCGCCCTCAAGCGGATGTGCTTGAGGGCGCCTCTTGCTTGACTAGCTTTCGATGTAGTCTTTCAGCTTGCTCGAGCGGCTCGGGTGGCGGAGCTTGGCCAGGGTCTTGGACTCGATCTGGCGAATACGCTCGCGCGTGACGCCAAACTCGCGACCGACTTCCTCGAGCGTGCGGGGATGTCCGTCAACGAGACCAAAGCGCAGCTCGATAACCTTGCGCTCGCGATCGGCAAGCGAATCGAGCACCTGGGTGAGCTGCTCCTGCAGCATGGAGAAGCTGGCGGCATCGGGCGGGACGATAGCCTGGGAGTCCTCGATAAAGTCGCCCAGCTGGGAATCCTCTTCCTCGCCGATCGGGGTCTCGAGCGACACGGGCTCCTGCGAAATCTTCTGGATCTCGCGGACGCGGTCGGCGCTCATGTCCATCTCGGCACCGATCTCCTCGGGGGTCGGGTCGCGACCCAGGTCCTGGAGGAGCTGGCGCTGCACGCGGACGAGCTTGTTGATGGTCTCGACCATGTGCACGGGGATACGGATGGTACGTGCCTGGTCGGCAATAGCGCGCGTAATGGCCTGACGGATCCACCACGTGGCGTACGTGGAGAACTTGAAGCCCTTCTGGTAGTCGAACTTCTCGACGGCGCGAATCAGACCGAGGTTGCCCTCCTGGATCAGATCCAGGAACAGCATGCCACGGCCGACATAGCGCTTGGCGATGGAGACGACCAGACGCAGGTTTGCGCTGATGAGCGCCTGCTTGGCCTCAAGACCAACGTTCTCAATACGCGTAAGACGACGCATCTCGGCGCGGGTGAGCTCGATCTCGCCTGCCTCGGCAGCCTCAAGCTTCTCGGTAGCCTCGAGACCGGCCTCGATCTTCATGGCCAGATCGACCTCTTCAGATGCGGTCAGCAGGTCGACCTTACCGATCTCCTTGAGATACATACGAACCGGGTCGCCGGTCAGCATCACCGTGGAAGCATCGATGCCGCGCACGCGCGAACGCGAACGAGACGTGCGCACGGTGCGCTTCTTCTTGCTCTTGGAAGAGCCCATCTCGGCATCGGCCTGGCGGGCCATCTTAAGCTCGTGATCGTCAAGCGAGCCGGAATCGTGCTCGTCGTCGTCATCGAAATCGTCGGTATCGTTATCGTCATCGTCGACGCCCATCGGGGCGTCGTCGTTTCCGCTCGCGGAGATAATCTGGATGCCGCTGTTGCGCAGCGCGGAATACACCGCGTTGAGCTGCTCATCAGAGACATCGATATCCTTCAGGGCGACCTGAATCTCGTCCTCGGTTACCGAAGTCCTGTTTGAGCCGTTGCCCATGAGCTTTGCAACGTAGGATTCCAGCCCAGTACCCGTGCTCTCAGTCTTTTTTGGCACAGATTCTCCCTTCGTAGTCCACAGGACTCAATACTTTAGCACACACGTAGACGTCTATACCCAAAATAAAGACAGGATATAGGCGAGAATACGCTGGTTGACCACAACATCTAGGCCTGATCGGCACCTGCGGTCTCCAAACCGATCAAACGGAACGGGTCGGCCACGCCGCCGATCGACTTTTGGAGCTCCCGCTGGCGCTGTGAGTCTTGCACCGCCTGCATCGTCAGCACGCGACGGGCCTCATCGTCGAGTGAACGGTCCTGGCGCAACTTGGCCTGCGCAGCTCGCATGCGACGTTTGATGGTGTAGAGCTCGAGCGTATCGAGCATAAAGACGATGTTCGTCTCGGTCGGGTGCTTGCTCGTCGCCGAGATGCGCCCGGCGCTGACAAGTGAGGCTGCCTCGGGACACACCGCGCGCGCCGCATCCATGCAGGCCGCAGGATCGGTGCCCGGCGGCATCGCCAGCACGGCCCACGCAATGGACTCGTGACGCGGGTCGACCCACTCAATCGAACAGATGCGGTCCGCATATGTGCGGAACAGGTCGGGAAAGCTGGTGAGCATGGTAAGCAGCTCGCGCTCCCCCGCCAGGGACTTCCGCTCCAGATCGGTGAGCACGATCGGCGCCGCCGGGGGCATCGACGTGCCCGAAGCATCGTCAGTCGGAGCCACACCATCCATTCCCGCCGGCAGATCAATCGGCGGCAGGTCGTCGACGACCTCGACCGGAGCCGCGCCATAGGCGTCGAGCGGTACGTAGTCGTACGGTTCCTCCTCCACCGGCACGGACACCGGCGGCGTCGCACCGGACGCCCAGGCACCGCGGCCGACATCGCGCGCACCAGCCGCACTGCCGCCCGAGCCTCGACCCTGCGAGCCGCCGGAGCGCTCGGCCTGCGCACGCTGACGCTCGTAGCTCTGCTCACGGCGGCGCTCCGCATCCTCGCGCTTGGCGACATCGCGGAACACGCGGCCCGAGCTCGCGCGCACCGTCTCCAGATCCAAGCCAAGCAGGTCGGCAATCTGGATAAAGTACGTGTCGATCATGTAGCTGTCGCGCAGCGGATAGATGAGCGTCAGCGCATCCTCGAGCGCCTTGGCGCGACCGCCCGGCGTGGTGATGTCACTCGACTCCTGCAGCGAACGGTACACAAAGTCCATGAGGGGCTCGGCCGCATCGATGCGCTCCTGCAGTGCCTCGCCGCCATGTGCCGTGATGAACTCCATGGGGTCGTTGCCGTCGGGTAGCACCACGCAGCGCAGGTCCATCGAATCCTGCTCGATAAACTGAATCGCGCGACGCGCGGCCTTTTGACCGGCAGCATCGCCGTCAAACATATAGACGATGCGCTTGGCAAAACGGGTGAGCGTCTTCACATGATGCTCCGTGAGCGCCGTGCCCAGCGTGGCGACAACATTTTTGATCCCCGCTTCCCAGCAGGCAATGCAGTCGGTATAGCCCTCGACCACGATGGCGGTATCCTGCGCAACGATAAACTCCTTGGCCCAGTTAAAGCCATAGAGGTTTCGCTTTTTATGGAACACGCTCGTCTCGGCAGTGTTGAGGTACTTGGGCTGACCGTCACCCATGATGCGGCCGCCAAAGGCGATGTTGTGGCCCTGCTCATCGAAGATAGGAAACATCACGCGGTCGTAAAAGCGATCGGCAAGCTGCCCGCGCCCGCGGCTCACGGCCACGTTGGCATCGATCATCTCCTGCGGGGTAAAACCCGCCTGCGACAGATGGGCCACCAGCATATTGCGGCCTGGGGCAAAGCCCAAACAGTAGCGGCGGCAAACGTCGCCACCCATACCGCGGCTGGCAAAGTACTCGCGCGGGCGGCCGTCCTTACCGCGCATGAGCATGGTGTGGTAGAACTGGGCCGTCTCGGCGCACAGGTCATAGATGCGAGCGCGCTTGGTGCCGCGCTCGCGGCGGGCACCGGTATCGTGCAGCTCAATGCCAGCACGATCGGCCAAATAGCGAATCGACTCGGGAAAGCTCAGGTTCTCACGCTTCATGATATAGGTAAAGACGTCGCCGCCCTCGCCGCAGCCAAAGCAGTGCCACACCTGCGTGGCAGGGATAATGTGAAACGACGGAGTCTTTTCGCCATGGAAGGGGCAGCAGCCCCAGAACTCATGACCTCGGGGCTTGAGCTCAACCGTTTCCTGCACGATGGCAACCAGGTCTGACGCAGCGCGAACCTGGTCTTTTTCCTCATCGCTAATCACGGATGCTCACCCCCTGCTCGCCCAAATGTTGACGAATATCCTCGATATTACCCTCGACGGTCGAGATCAACTCGCCCAGCGAATCGAACACGCGAGACGGACGCAGCCAGCGCGTAAACGCCAGCGACACGGAAGTGCCGTACAGGTCACCCGCATAGCCGATCAAGTTGGCCTCGAGATGCGCCGAGGCGGCATCGTCGGCATACGTCGGCGGCAGGCCCACGTTAACGGCAGCGGGCCACACGGTATCGTCGACCAGCACCAGACCCTCGTAGACGCCATCGGCAGGCACCTGGATGCCATCGGGCACCTGGATGTTTGCCGTGGGAAAGCCCATGTCGGAACCCTCATGACGGCCAGCCGCCACAACACCGCGCAGCATATAGGGACGGCCGAGCAGCTCGGCGGCCAGCTCCACGTGGGCTTGGCCCAGTTCGTGGCGAATACGCGTGGCACAGATGGTCTGCCCGTCGACGCAGAGAAGGTCGTGGCCATACACGTCAACGCCACGCTCAGCACCCCAGGCGCGCATCTCGGCAACGCCCGAAGCGCCACCGCGACCGAGCCTAAAGTCGCTGCCGACACGAATAGAGCGAATGTCAACGACACGAGACAGCAGCGCGAGAAAACCGACATGGTCGAGCGCTGCCACGGCAGGCGTAAAGGGGACGGCCACCACCGCATCGACCCCGGTTTGAGCCAGGGCATGCAGGCGGTCGGCCGTCGTCATCAATTTTTGAGCGGGCGAAGAACTGACCACAACGTCCGGATCGGGATCGAACGTGACCACGACCGCGCGGCAACCGTGAGCAAGCGCATCGCGAACAACCGCGTCAATGAGCTCGCGATGCCCCCGGTGCACGCCATCGAACACGCCGATGGCGATCGATGCCGCACCCAAGCTCGCGCATCCATCAAACGCATCGGCAGAAACGATACGGGCCTCATCCGACTCGCCCGCGAAAAAGATACGCGCGAGCTCGCGGGAGGCCAGCATCATCGAACACCGCCGATCGCCTGCGGAAAGACATGCTCCATAACAAAGCGGCCGCCCTCAATACGGGCGAGCGCCTTGAGTCCACCATCGAGCACGAGCGCAAACGGCGCCTTCGACGCATCGAAAGCCGCGAGCGCGCGCTCAACGGGAATGCGGCGACCGCACAGCAGATCGTCGGCAAGGTCGCCCGGCAAATCGACGCGTGTGGCACCCAAAGCGGCAATAGGATCCAGAGCGAAGCCGGCCGCGGACTCGGGAGAAAGCTCCTCCACCGCATGGCAGGCGCCAATGGAAACAACGCCGGAAGCAGCGCGGCGAAGCGCGGAAATATGTGCGGCGCTATCGCAAGCGCGACCCAGGTCGCGAGCAAGCGCACGAATGTAGGTGCCCTTGCTTACCGAAAACGCCACGGTCCAGACGCACGTATCGCCCTCGCCGCTCACGGCGATCAGATCGGCGGCGTAAACCTCGACCGGGCGCGGGGGCAGGTCCACCGCATTGCCCTCGCGAGCAGATTTGTAGGCGCGAACGCCGTTGACCGAGATGGCAGAAAACGCCGGCGGCACCTGCATCTGTGGGCCCAGCATGGCAGCCAAGCGCTCGCGGGCATAGGCGGGATCGCGCAACTCGGGAGCAACGGCAACCGTGCGGACGGCCTCGCCCTCCGCGTCATCGGTATTGGTCTCGGCACCAAACGAGATGTCGGCGACGTAGCTTTTGGTATCGAGGGTCAGCATACCCAGCAGGCGCGTGGCCTGCCCCACGCCCACCACCATGACACCCGAGGCCATGGGGTCGAGCGTACCAGCATGGCCGACGCGCCGCTCATGGAGGGCGCGCCGGCACTGCGAGACCACATCGTGGGACGTACAGCCCACCGGCTTATCGACGGCGAGCAGCATATTCAATTGAGAAGGCGTACGACGAGCCATGTACCATCCAAAAAGTTAAAGCTCGACGGTCACCGAAGCGGGATCCTCCCCTACCAGCTCGGCCAGCATGGGAAGTGCCGCGGTGAGCGTCTCGAGAATCGTTCCGTTGTTAGAGAAACCGGCGGCCGCGGGATGCCCGCCTCCGCCAAAGGCAGCAGCGATCTCGGACACATTGAGGTCGCCCTTGGAACGCAGATTGCCGCGCACCTTGGTATCGCCCTCAATGCCCTTCAGGAACAGGCAGACCTCCACGCCCATCACCGAGCGCACCACGTCGACCAAGCCATCGCACTCGTCCGAAGTGACGCCGCAGGCCTCGAGGTCGCTCTGGTACGCATAGCTATACGCCACGCGCCCGTGAGCCACCGTCTTGATGCGGCCCATAACGATGGACTTGAGGTGCAAGAACTCGACGCGCATGCTCTGGTAGACCTCGAGCGCGACGCGTGCGGGATCGGCACCGTGCGCGACCAGGCGCGATGCGGCATGGAATGCGGCGGCGTCGGCGTTCTGGTACTGAAAACGACCGGTATCGGTCACCAGGCCGCACAGCAGGCAGGTCGCGATGTTGTCACGTGCGACAATGCCGCAATTGTCCAAGAAGCGATCGATGATCATGGCGCAGGCCGCGGCATCGATGCACCTCAGACTCAGCTCGGCAAACTCCTCGCGCGCCGGATGGTGATCGAAGCACACCACATGCGACGAGCGGCGGAGCACCTCGGCGGAGTTGTTCAGGCGCTCGACAACCGGCACGTCCACCGAAATGAACAGGTCAGGATTGCCAGTGTACGCAGATGCCGGCACCAGGCGATCGGAGCCCTCCATAAAGCGATAAATGCGCGGAACCGGATCATCGTCTGCCAGCAGCAGCGCAATGTCCTTGTTGGGGAAAAACTTCATGAGCGAAAGGCCCAGGCCCAGCACGGAGCCCAGGGCGTCGCCGTCGGGAGACGTATGTCCCGAAATCGCAATGGAGGACGCACCCTCGATGAGCTCGAGGATGCGTCGCTGAATATCTGCAGACTCGCACGAGGCGAGGTCGGCGGAATTAGTCATCTAAAGCTGCCTCCTGGGCGGCATCCGCTATGGGATAGCCGGCCTCGTCCTTTTCGATCGCAAGCGTGGCGGGAACGTTTTCCAGCGCACGCGTGATGCGCTCGGCCTCGTCGGTCGAGCGATCGATGCGAAAATCGAGCTCGGGCGTGACGCGCCAATCGAGCGAGCGGGCCAACAGGCTGCGGATGCGGCCCTTGGCGCTGGCGAGCGCCTCCATGACCTCGTCGTAGCGGCTCGCATCGCACGACACGTACACGCGCGCGAACGAACGGTCCACCGCGACCTCGACCGCGGTCAGGGTGACCAGGTCGAGACGCGGATCGGAAACCTCAAAGAGCAGGATATAACCGAGCTTCTCGCGAAGCTGCTCGCCCAGACGGCGGGTTGCCTGCGTTTGCTTCATAGCGCTACCCCCTACTCGGTACGGGCAACCTGGTCGATACGGTAACCCTCGATCTGGTCGCCGGGCTTGATGTCCTGGAAGTTCTCCAGGCCAATGCCGCCCTCGGAGCCGCTCTTGAGGCTCTTGGCCTCGTCCTTGTAGTGGCGCATCGAGGCGATCTTGCCGTTGAAGACCACGATGCCGTCGCGCACCAGGCGCACGGAATCGGTCGCGGCGATCTCGCCCTCTTCGACGCGGACGCCGGCGGCGATACCGACTTTGGGCACCTTGAAGGTGTCCAGAACGGTCGCAGTACCCGTGGAGACCTCGACCTCGGTGGGCTTGAGCATGCCGATACGGGCAGCGTCGAGATCCTCGAGGCACTTGTAGATGACGTCATAGCAACGGATCTCGACACCCTCGCGCTCGGCAGCGGAGCGGGCCTTACCGTCGGGACGAACGCCAAAGCCGATGATGATGGCGTTGGAGGCGTCGGCCAGGACGACGTCGGTCTCGTTGATGGCACCAACCGCGGAGTGGATCGTGTTGATGCGCACCTCGGACTGGTCCATCTTGTCGAGCGAGTCCTGAAGGGCCTCGATGGAACCCTGGACGTCGGCCTTGATGATCAGGTTGAGCTCCTTGACCTCGGCGTCGGCAATGGTCTCGAAGAGGTTCTCGAGCGTCACGTGCTTAACGCGGCTCTGCTCCTCGATGCGGGCCTTGAGCGAACGCTCGTCGGCAAGGGCGCGGGCCTCGCGCTCGTCCTCGAACACGCGGAACTCGTCGCCGGCGTTGGGCACGGACTGCAGGCCCAGGATCTCGACGGCGTCGGAGGGACCGGCCTCGGTGACGGCGTTGCCCTTGGGGTCGAGCATGGCGCGGACGCGGCCATAGGTGAGGCCGGCGACCAGCGTGTCGCCCACGTGCAGGGTACCGCGGGTCACGAGCACGGTGGCAACCGACCCGCGGCCCTTGTCGAGCTTGGCCTCGAGGACGTTGCCCGAAGCGAAGGTATCGGGGTTGGCCTTGAGCTCGAGCACGTCGGCCTGAAGCAGCACGGTCTCGAGCAGGTCGTCGATACCGATCTTCTGCTTGGCCGAGATGTTGACGAACATGTTCTGTCCGCCCCACTCCTCGGGGATGATGCCGTACTCGGTGAGCTCCTGGCGCACGCGGTCGGGGTTGGCGCCCGGCTTATCGATCTTGTTGACGGCGACGACGATGGGAACGCCGGCGGCCTTGGCGTGGTTGATCGACTCGATGGTCTGGGGCATGACGCCGTCGTCGGCAGCCACGATCAGAATGACGATGTCGGTCACCTTGGCGCCGCGGGCACGCATGGCCGTAAAGGTGGCGTGACCAGGGGTATCGATGAAGGTGATCTTGCGATCGTTGATCATGACCTGCGAAGCGCCGATGGCCTGCGTAATGCCGCCCGCCTCGCCGGCAGCGACGCCGGTGTGACGGATAGCGTCGAGGAGACTCGTCTTGCCGTGGTCGACGTGGCCCATGACGGTGACGACCGGGGCGCGCGGCTTGAGGTCGGCGGGATCGTCGTAGAACGAGAAGGTGTTCTCCTCCTCGGGGGTGATGATCTTGATCTGACGGCCCAGGTCGTCGGCGACGAGCTCGACGAGGTCGTCGGACATGGACTGCGTCATGGTAAGCGGCGTGCCGAGCAGGAACAGGCGCTTGATGATGTCGTTGGCCGGAACGTCGAGTGCCTCGGCGAGTTCCTGGACGGTAACGCCCTGGGAGACCTTGATGGCGTCGAGGTCCTCGGGGTTCACGCCCTGGGCCAGCGCCTCCTCAATCTTGCGCTCCTCCTGAGCCTTTGCAGCCTCGCGCTCGCGCTTCTCCTTGCGCTTCTTGCGGCGGCCGGTGGACTCGCGAGAGGCCTCCTCGACGGCGGCACGAGCCTCCTCGAGCACCTTCTCGCGGCTGTACTCCTCGGCCTCGCGGGCCATGCGGCTGTAGTGGTCCTCTTCGTTGTTGTGACCACCCTTGCGCTTCTTGCCCTTACCCTGCTTGTCGGGGTTGGGGAAGTCCATGCCGGCAGCGACGTTGTTGCTGGCGTTGGTGCGATGGCTGTGCGGACGGTTCTCGGAGGCATTGCGATCGGAGTTGATATCGGAGCCGTTGCGGGCGTTACGACGGCCACCGCGACGGTCGTTGTTGCCGCCACGACGGTTGCCGCGCTCGGCAGCGCGCTCGGCCTTGGCCTTGTCCTCGGCGTCCTTCTTCTCCTTGAGTACGGTCTCCTGCGCGGCGATCTGGTCGAGCAGCGAACGGAAGCGCGAACCGGAATCGGAAGCGGGGACGGCGCGACGCTGGGCCTCGCGGGCAGCCTCCTCCTTCTCGCGGGCAAGGCGCTCCTGCTCGGCCTTCTTCTTGGCCTCGGCCTCGGCGCGAGCGGCCTCCTCGGCAGCCTGGGCTGCGGCGAACTGGCGGCGCTCCTCCTCGCGTGCCTTCTCGGCAGCGATGCGCTCGCGCTCGGCC
>UQWK01000022.1 GCA_900544725.1 uncultured Collinsella sp. | reverse complement strand
AGCACGTCTCACCCATGCTCACCACCTTGGCTCGATCAAGCAGGTCATCGGTAAAATACCCCAGATTGGTGGTGGTTATGACTGTCTGGATATCATCACCGATCAGCTGCAGAAAAGCGCCTCGGCGCCCGGCGTCGAGCTCGCTCATCACGTCGTCCAAGAGCAGCAGTGGCGCGGTGCCCAGGATATCGCGCGCCACGGCCACCTCTGCCACCTTCCAGGCAAGCACCAGCGTTCGCTGCTGGCCCTGGCTGGCAAATGAACGGGCCGATCGGCCCGCGACGGAAAACTCAATCTCGTCGCGATGCGGACCCACAAGCGTCACGCCGCGGCGGATCTCCTCGTCGGCGCGCTCATCGAGCGCCGAGAGCATGTGCTCATACGCCCACCCCCTGAGCTCGTCGCGATCCTCGGTGCGAGGCAGGTCGCCAAGCGTGGACACATAGGACACACCGGCGGGCTCGCCAGATGCCACGCGGCCATAGGCGTCGCGCACATGGCCCGACAGTCGGTCGAGCAGAGCCAGACGATGCACGAGCAGGGCCGAACCGGCGCGGGCGATAGATTCGTTCCAGGCGCCGAGCATCTCGCGGCAGCACCAGGTCTCCTTGAGCAGGGCGTTGCGCTGGGTCACGCAGCGCCCGTAGGCACTAGCCAGATCGGCATAGCGCGCACTCAGCTGAACGCCAAAGTCATCAAGTGCGGTGCGGCGCACGCTGGCACCCCGCTTGACCATATCCAGGTGGTCCGGGCAAAACAGAACGCTCGGCAGTACCCCGCGCACGCCGGACGCAGCACAGCGCTTGCCGTTGCGACTAAACGAACGCTTGCCATCTTCCACACTCAGTCCCATGTCCAGCACACGCCCATCACCTTCGAGCCTCAGCTCGACCTTGCATGGGCCCACGCCGTCGTGCACGAGCTCGGCAGCGGTCGGATGCCTAAACGAGGCGCCACTCGTCAGCAGCTGCAGCGCCTCTATGAGGTTGGTCTTTCCCGCCGCGTTGGGACCTGCGAGCACTGTCACACCGTCGCTCAGGGCAAGGCGGTAACTGTCGAAGCTGCGATAGCGCGCAACGGAAAGATCGCGTGCGAACATGGTCATGGGCAACGCTAGATGCGTACCGGCATGACCAGGTACAGGTAGTTGATCTTGTCGTAGGACTTGAAGATGCCAGCCTGCGAATAGCTCTTGAGCTCCAGCGTGATCTCCTTCTCCTTGGACAGGGCATTGAGGCAGCCAAAGATGTAGTGGTAGTTGAAGGCGATGGTGCCCGACTCGCCCTCGGCCTCGACATCGATCGTCTCCTGCGCCAGATCCTGGTCGTTGGAAATGGAGGACAGGCCCATCTGGCCGTTCTCGACGTCAATCTCAAACTTGACAGCGGGGTTGGCACTCGCGATAACGGCCACACGTTTAAGGGCGGCGTTAAAGGCGGCTACGTCGATCTTGACGCTCGTCACGCACGAATCGGGGATGAGCTGCTTGTAATTGGGATATACGCCCTCGATGCGGCGCGACACGTAGGTGGTGTTGCCGGCCTCAAAGACAACCTGGGTGTCGGTGGCGCCGATCATGATGGTCGCCTGGCTTGCCATGATGTTCAGGGCGTCGTTGAAGGCGTCGGCAGGCACGTTGAGCTCAAAGGAACCTTCGAGGGTCGAGGTCTCGACCTGCGTATCGCACACGGCCAGACGGAAGGAGTCGGTCGCCACCAGGCGCACGGTGTTGTTCTCGACCTTCATGTGCACGCCACCCAGGATGGGGCGGGCCTTGTCAGTCGAGGTTACGCGCCATACGCGGCTTACCATTTCGGACAGGATATCGGTCGGCAGCTCGACGGCGCTCTCGATGGCGTATGCCGGGAACTCGGGAAAGTCGTTGGCATCGAGCGTGTTGAGGCGGAAAGAGCTCTTCTCGCAGCCAATCAAAACCTGGCGCTCGGACAGCTCAAAGGTGACCGGGGCATCGGGAAGGGTCTTGGTGATGTTGGAGAGCATCTTGCAGGGAATCACCATCTCGCCCTCCTCTTCGACATGAGCCGCAATGCGGTGACGAATCGAGATGGTGTAGTTGGAGGTCTGGAATTCCAAGATGCCGTCTTGTGCCTTAACGAGCACGCCCGACAGAATGGGGAGGGTGGATGCCGAAGCGACGCCTTTCATAACGACGCCGATGGCTTGCGTAAGCGAGCTCTGGCTGACGGTGAACTTCATCTTTTAATACCTTTCTATAGATATAAATATCTTAATAATAGTAATAGTACTGACGAAACTGTTGATTACTCCTAAAAGTGCAGGTCAGCCCTAAAAAGAGAATCGACAGGAACCTGTGTGCAACCGGGCATGTTTTCCACGTTCAAAACCTGCGCAAAACTTTTCATCACCGTCGCTCGAGTTTTTGACACCTTATAGCCGCGGTTTCGACAAGTTTTCAACAGGTGTGTCAATTTACCTACGAGCGCAGTGTAATTTTATCGCGCAGCGACTTGAGGTCTTCGGTAACAGTCCGGTCTTCCTGAATCATCTTCTGAACCTTTTTATAGCTCGTGCTGACGGTCGAGTGGTTGCGGTTGCCAAACTCGGCGCCCACGGCCGTCGTCGTCATCTCGCACATCTCGATCGCCAGGTAGATAGCGATATGGCGTGCCTTGGCGATATTGGCGTTGCGGCGAGGCCCGATGAGTTCCTCGTGCGTCACACCGTATTGCTCCTCGATGACGGACTGGACCGTTTGCACATTGATCTTCTTGGCCGATGTGTCGAAGTACTGGTTGGCGATGGCGTCGATGTCGTCAAAGGTGAGCTCCCTGCCCTCGCGCTCGCGATCGCCCGCTTCGCCGGCGCAACGCTCGCAAAAACTCTCGAGCTCGCGAATGTTGGTGCCCGAGACCTCGGCCATGTGTTTAAAGTGCGCGTCGGTCAGATGCCCGCCGTCGCCCCCGTAGGCCGCCAGCAGCGAGTCGTTGCCCGCCTCGGGCGCGGCGGCGATCGTGTTCTCGTAATAACGCTGCAAAATCTTGTACTTCATCTCGTAGCTCGGCTCCGCCACTAGGCACAGCAGGCCGGCATTAAAGCGACTGGTCAGGCGCTCGTCCATATTAAGGTCCTTGGGAGCGCGGTCGGCGGCGATCACGACCTTCTTGTTGTTGCGGATAAATTCGTCCATCAACTGGAAGAAGTAATCCACGCTCGCGCGCTTGCCAATGATGTTCTGGATGTCATCGATGATAAGCACGTCGACGCCGTGGTACGCCTGCATAATGGGGGCGTTGCTCTTCTTTTGGCGGTCGAATTCCGTCATCAAGTCGTCCAGATATGCCTGCGAGTTGGCGTACTTCACCTTGATCTCGGGCGATTTCTCTGCCAGCTCATTTTTGATGGCGAGCAGCAGGTGCGTCTTGCCCAGGCCCGATTTGCCGTAGATGAACAGCGACGTGCAGGTACCGGGCGTGTCTGCAAGCATGGCGAATTTGAGCGCCGATCGGTAGGCAAGACTGTTCTCCGGTCCGAAGACGAAGTTTTCAAACGTGAATTTCGAATTCGCTGCGAGGGGTGCCCCGTCCGCGCTTTTCTCGACTGCCGTCGGGGCCGCCGAAGGTGCTGCCGGCGCTGCGGACGAACTCGCGCTTTTCGCCGGTGGCCTGCCATTCATTTGTGTCATCATGCGGCGGAAATCGTCGGCGGACAACGTGTTTTTGATTGCAATGCCCGATTCCTCGCCGGGTGTCGCCTCATGTGCGACGGGCATATGCGTGGCGGTCGGGATGGGCGAGGGGGCTGGCTCTGCCGCCGGTGCGACCGAAGCAGTCGGCTGCGGTGCCATGGTTTCACGGGAAACATCGTCGCGTCGAGGCTCGGGCGCCGGCGTTGCCGCCGCGGTGTCGGTCGCTACCGGGTGAGTGACCGGGGCCGTATTTGCCGAGACACCTTGCGGTGCCACGATATTGAGCGCGATCGGCGCAAAGGCGATCTCTTCTAGATACGCCTCGATGGTCGGCTGATGCTTTTTGAGCTGAGCGATGGCAAAGCGTGAAGGGGCCTCAATCGTCAGAGTGTCCTCGGTTAAACTCACGGCGCGCGATTGTCCCAGCATATTGATGAGGCGTGCATCTTGGCCGTCGCGCTGGCAAAAGGCGATGGCATCTCCCAGGATGATGCTTGCTTCCTCGTCCACTGTTTCTCCCGTTCCTTAACTTTGGGCTCGCACGCGAGCGCTGCCTATTTCGGTCAGATGATATTTCTGGCCATGTTTGATTACCAAGCCGGCCTGTGCCAAGTCGTTGAGCGTTCGCGACCACGTGGGCGCTGAGTTTCCAAACGCTCGTGCCAGGTCGGTTGCGCCACACTCCTGGTTTTGAGCCAGATAGCCCAGTGCCGCTTCGCCGCGCTCGCTCACGAATACGTTTTGCTGCGGCTGTGCATATTGATTCGCCGCATTAGGATACATCATTTGAGCTGCTAGTTGTTGAGAACTCTGCATGGGCAGCGGCTGCTGTTGAAAACTTTGCGGCCACTGCTGGTAAGGCTGCGGGGGCATCTGCTGGGCCCATGGGTTGTACTGCGCCTGGGGCATTTGTTGGTACGGCTGCTGGTATCCCAGCGGGTATTGCTGGGGGTATGCCTGCGCATATCCCGTTTGCGGCGCGTATTGAGCCGGATACCCTTGCGGGTTCGGTTGATAGGACATCTGCTGTGCAGCCGATGCACCCGCCATCTGCTGCAAGGTTCCCACATCCTGGCCCATCGCTGGCATTGCATCGGGTATGTTCTGGGGAATCGCGCCCGAGGGTGCCTGGGGCTCTTGCACGGGGGGCATGCCAGGCTGCTGCATGGGGGCTATTTGCTGTTGCACCTGTTGCATCGCTGCGGGTTGCTGCGTGAAGGCGCCCGGCATGGGATATGCCTGCTGCTCTGTTTCGGGCCGCACGGCTGCCCCGCGCCCGCCGGCACGCTCGATTTCCTGCACGCGCTTGGGGTTCAGACTTACCGTCACGACGGTGCCATTGCCCATGTTGTCCTCGATGGAGACGGCGCCGCCGGCGTTTTCCAAGTACTCCTGTACCATGGGAAACCCGGCGCCGGTGCCGCGGATATACCGTTTCATCTTGCTGTTTGCGCTGGTTACGCCAAAGTCGAAGGCACGCTCTTTGTCGTCGATGCCCGGACCCTGATCGGCAAAGCGGATGGTGTCGCCGCCGTCGAGAATCGAGATGATGGGCTCTGCAAAATGCGCGTGGATAAAGTTTTCGACAATCTCGCGGATAACCATCAGCGAGATGCGTCCTCCCTGCTCTTTCATGCACTGGTAGACGGTGTTGGTTGTCTCTTCCAAGTAGGTGCGGACGTCTTGCGGTTCGATGACCATGACACGCGGTGTCGACAGCATGTCATCGTAGACCGCGATGCGCGCTGCATACATGGCCTTCGGTGCTTGTGCGGTGACCTGCTCGCTCTCGTTGCGTTTTTCGCGCACGCCGGTGATGTGCTCGTTGTCGGGTGCCGGATCACCGGAATCGACCATGGTGTAGAAGTCGTCAGACATGCCGCTCGCAATCTTTCAAAAGGTTTTGAACAAATAGTAGCTCACCGCGCAATGTTTCTCATCTTTCGACAAGTTTTCAAAACCTGCTGAAAACTTTGGAAAACGGACGAAAAGTTCTCAACATTTCCAACACGACCTGTTGAAAACTCGATGAAATTTCGTGAAAAGTTGCCTGCAGCCTCAAATGCCGGTTCTGCTTATGGGGGAACCGTGTACTCTTTGCAACCTTTTACCTTTGATTTCTTGACATTTGAACATTGATTTCCCTACAATCTTCAAGCTCACGTGTCTATATCTGCGTCCGCGTCCCCGCGGACACTCGAAATGCAGCAGGAGGAACTTAAGATGAAGCGTACGTATCAGCCTAATAAGCGTAAGCGTGCCAAGACCCATGGCTTCCGTGCCCGTATGGCCACTAAGGGTGGTCGTGCCGTGCTCGCCCGTCGTCGCGCCAAGGGCCGCAAGCGTCTCACTGTCTAGCAGCGATACACACATCTCGCATGAAGACTATTAAGTCTCGGCAAGATTTCGAGCATGTGTTCAGTCAGGGGCGTCGTTTCAATCACCCTCTGATTCGAATGACCATATGTGAATCGGTTGGCGAAGGCGACTCCGGAAGGGTCGCCTTCGTTGGTGCTAAACGACTCGGTTGTGCTGTGGTGCGCAACCGATCTAAGCGTGTGATGCGCGAGGCCGCCCGCAGCTGTGGATTTCCCGTTGCGGGTTATGACATCATCTTGTTCGCGACTCCCAAGACGAGGGTTTCCTCGCCGCAGGAGATGGACAAGGCGTTGCGTTCGCTTATGAAACGCGCCGGCGTTGCCGGGGAGGAGCGATGAGCAATCACGTTTTGCGACGTGTTGCCATCGCTCCTATTCGCATATATCAACAGGTTGTTTCGCCCTTATTACCTGACGCCTGCATTTATTACCCAACGTGCTCGCAATACGCCGTTCAGGCGATTGAGAAGTACGGTGTTTTGAGAGGCTGCTGGCTTGCCGTGAGGCGCATCGCTCGCTGCAATCCCCTGCACGTCGGCGGTTATGACCCTGTGCCTTAGCGGGCACTCGCTATCGGAGGAAAACTTACATGTGGGATTGGATCGTTAACATCCTTTTCGAGCTGCTCAAGCTCATCCAGACCTTTGCGGTCGACTGGGGCCTGTCCATCATCATCCTGGTGGTCATCATCCGTCTGCTGCTGACGCCGCTCATGCTCAAGTCGACCAAGTCGACGGCTCGCATGCAGGTGCTGCAGCCCAAGATGCTCGAGATCCAGGAGCGCTACGCCGACGACCCCCAGCGTCAGGCCGAGGAGATGCAGAAGTTCTACAGCGAGAACAAGTTCAATCCGCTGGCCGGCTGCCTGCCGCTTCTGATTCAGATGCCCATCCTTATCGCCCTGTTAACGCTTCTGCGCAACCTGCCGCAGTACTTTAACGAGGGCACGTTCTCGTTCTTTAACATCCTGCCCGATCTGACCACCACGCCGAGCGCCTCTTTTGCCGATGGCTTTATGGTTGCGCTGCCTGCGCTGATCTGCCTGATCCTGTTTGCTGTCTTGACCCTGATTCCGCAGCTGTATATGTCCCGCAATCAGACTGGTCAGCAGGCCCAGAGCATGCGCATGATGGCTGTCGTCATGACCGTCATGATGCTTTGGATGGGCTGGAGCCTGCCCGTCGGCGTTCTGCTGTACTACGATGTGTCTTCTGCCTGGCAGGTTATCCAGCAGATCTTCGTGACGCAGAAGGTTATCGACAAGGCCAAGGCCGATGAGGAGGAGCGCCTCAAGAACGCTCCGCTGCAGGTCGAGGTTACCCGTCGCGAGAAGAAGCCGCGTCCGCACAAGAAGAAGTAGTCGGGATATCAATCTTATTTAGGTACCTAACTTTTGGAGTACGTTATGTCTGAAGAGATCATCGAGGATATGCTTGAGGAGGTTGCCCCGCAGATTGCGGGCGATTATCCCGAGATTGCACAGCGCTACAAGGCCGGTGAAGAGCTGACCGATGAGGAGCTCGACACCATTGCCGATGTTGCGATTTCCATTCTGCGTTCCATCCTTTCGCACTTCGATGCCGCCAACTCTCCTATTGATGAGTACGAGGGCGACGAGGGCGAGCTGATTTTGGATGTTACCGCTCCTGATCTTGCTGTTCTCATTGGCCGTCATGGTCGTACCCTTGATGCTCTTCAGGTCATGTTCTCTTTGTTGGTGAGCCGCAAGCTCGGCTTTAGGTATCCGGTTGTGGTTGACGTTGAGGGCTACAAGAGCCGTCGTCAGGACAAGGTTGCCTCAATGGCTCAGTCGGCCGCCGAGCGTGCCATCCGTACCCATAAGAGTGTTTCGCTTCCGCCCATGAATGCCTATGAGCGCCGACTGGTTCATATTGCACTTCGTGGCAATGATGCTGTCGATACCCATTCTGAGGGTTCTGACCCTGATCGCCATGTGGTGATTGTTGCTCGATAATCTACTCGAGCTTATGCTAAGGGGGCGTGGTTTCCACGTCCCCTTTTTTTGTCAAAAGTTCTCGATACACTGATTTTTGTCAGAAAGGAGCTTCTGTTGTTTGTACTTACTGATCAGCAGACTGACGAGATGCTCAGCCGTCTAACTTCCTATTGCAAAGAGTATTCCTTGAGCGTAACTGATGCTGAGCTGAGGAAATGTATCCAGCATTTGGATTTGGTTCTGGAAACAAATAAGACAACCAATCTCACTCGTATTCTTAACGTCGAAGATGCTGCGGTACTTCATATCCTCGACTCACTTGTTTTGCTTCCTTATGTCAATAAGGCTCCTGATGGAGCTTTGCTCGATATGGGAACAGGCGCAGGCTTCCCTGGTATTCCATTAACGATAACCACGCATCGTAAAGCTACTTATATTGACTCTGTTGGCAAAAAGGTTGATGCTGTCAATTCTTTTGTTCATGCTCTCGGATTGAAATATGGTCATGCAGTCCATGATCGCCTTGAAGAATATGCTCGAAGCCATAAGAAGCAGTTCTCTGTCGTAACCGCCCGCGCGCTGGCCCCTCTACCGATTCTTGTTGAGTATGCGGCTCCGTATCTCAAAGATGGAGGGTTATTTGTTATCACGAAGGGCAATCCATCTGATGTGGAGCTTGCTTCCGGCATGTCGGCCGCTAAGATCTGTGGCTTCACTTTGCTTCTGAATGACTCAATCGATTTGCCAGAGGGCTTGGGCCACAGGGAGTTCATTGTTCTTAAGAAGAGTCATCCAGCATCCGTTTCATTGCCTCGTGCAAATGGCATGGCAAAGAAGAATCCGCTTGCCTAGATGTTTCACGTGAAACATAATGGATACTAACAACTTGCACTGTTTCACGTGAAACATGGCGGTTGATATCGAATCGGAATGTTTCACGTGAAACATCCTCCGTTTGACAGCTTTAATACACACCAGGAGGGACCGTGGGATTTCGCGACGTTAAGCGTTCGAAGAGCGCAAAAGACACGCGTATTATTGCAATCATCAATCAAAAAGGCGGCGTCGGTAAGTCAACGACGGCTGTTAACCTTGCAGCAGCTCTGGGTGAACAGGGACGCAAGACACTGATTGTCGATTTTGATCCGCAGGGAAACAGTACCAGTGGATTTGGAATTGAAAAAGAAGACCTTGATCAGTGCATCTATGATGCATTGCTGAATGACGTGCCGGCAGAATCGCTCGTTCTTGATACAAATTGCAAAAAGGTATTCGTTATTCCGGCGACAATTCAGCTTGCAGGCGCCGAAATTGAGCTCGTAAGCGCAATTGCTCGTGAAACCCGCCTCAAAGATTTGCTTGAGCCCATTCAAGACGAATTCGATTTTATTTTCATTGACTGTCCTCCTTCGCTCGGCCTGCTTACTATCAACGCTTTGACCGCAGCAGACAGCGTTTTGATTCCGATTCAGTGCGAGTATTACGCACTCGAGGGCGTTACGAAGCTGCTTGAGTCAATGAAGATGGTCAAATCACGTCTGAACAAGGGCTTAGACACCTATGGTGTGCTTATGACCATGTATGACTCGCGTACTTCTCTGTCGAATCAGGTTGTTGAGGAGGTTCAGTCGTACTTTGGTGATAAGGCTTTTAAGACTCTAATTCCCCGTACCGTAAAAATCTCTGAGGCTCCGTCTTTTGGAGAGCCGGTAATTACCTATGCACCTCAAAATAAGGGTGCAAAAGCGTATATGAATCTTGCAAAAGAGGTGATCAAGCGTGCCTAGTGCAAAGAAGCGTGGCGGATTGGGACGTGGACTCAATGCTTTAGTCTCAGAGGCTGAGTATGAGACCGGTGGTTCGGCTGCATCGGCTTCAAATGCCGCATCTGAAACAAAACTGCCTATTGAGGATATTGTTCCCAACCCAAACCAACCACGAATTCACTTTAACGAAACTGAACTTCGCGAGTTGAGCGAATCAATCCAAGAACATGGAGTTTTGCAGCCGTTGTTGGTTCGTAAGCACGGAAATGGCTATGAGATTATTGCCGGTGAGCGTCGTTACCAGGCATCGAAACTCGCTGGCCTTGAGGAATTGCCTGTCATCATTAAGGAGGTTAATGATGAGGAAATGCTCGCGCTTGCACTTATAGAGAATCTTCAGCGTTCTGATCTGAATCCCGTCGAAGAGGCTAAGGGCTATCGTCAGCTCATTGATGCCAGCGGTATGACGCAGGAGGCGTTATCAAAGGCTGTCAGTAAGTCTCGTTCGGCAATTACAAATTCACTTCGCTTGCTTGATCTTCCCGAAGTCGTACAGCAGATGATTTTCGAGGGTAAGCTTACTGCGGGCCATGCGAGAGCGATCCTTGCAGTTCCCTATGAGGATGCTCGAATTCGACTTGCTGAGAAGGTTGTTGCAGAAGGTCTTTCCGTCAGAGCGACAGAAAATCTTGCTCCGTTGTTTTCTGCCGGAGAAACACCTAAGACGCCGAGGCCAGCAACACCTCAGTCATTCAAAAAGGCCGCTCGAGTCCTTCGTCAAGTATTTAACACGAATGTGCGCGTGAAGAGCTCGCGTGGCAAGAACAAGATTGAAATCGAGTTCAAAGACGAAGAGGAACTCTCCCGTATCCTTGGCGAAATGATTCAATTTGGGCAGGAGGATCAGGATGAAGAATAAGGTTCTCGCGGCCATTGCGTTGGCAACCACCGTCGTTGCTGGCGCTTTTGCTGGTTATAAGCTTGCGACAGATGATGAACTGAGAGGTCGACTGTTGCGTGGAGCACAGGATATAGTCGATACATCCAAGAAGAAAATGGATGTGATGACCGAAGATGTCGCTATGCGTACTGCTCAGGTGACTAAGAATCCCAAGATTAACCAAGACTGGGTCACCCATCAGTGGGAAAATGTTGGTTATTAGGTACCTAACAATTACTTGCCTGTTCTGAAGGGGTCCTTGTCTGATACATGAGACAAGGACCCCTTATTTTGGCTATAAAACTAAGGTTACGTATATCAAGTCCTCTAGGATGAAAACAAATGAAACAGCCCTGATTACATTATTTGCAACCAGGGCTGTCGGATGTTTCACATGAAACGTTAAGGGGTACAGACTCCCCTATGCGTTCTTCTGGACCTTGAAACGTTGCTTCAGCTGACCGCAGGCGGCATCAATATCATTGCCGCGCGAGTTACGGATCGTGGTCTCGATGCCACGAGACTCAAGGCGGCGCTGAAGATCCTCGACCTTATGAATCGGAGACGGCTTGAGCGGGCTGCCCTCGATGTCGTTAAGCTGAATTAGGTTAACGTGGCACAGGGTTCCCTCGCAGAAGTCGCAGAGCGCCTGCATCTCGGGATTCGTATCGTTGACGCCTTCGATCATGGCATACTCATAGGTCGGGCGGCGTCCGGTCTTCTCGGTGTAGAGCTGAAGTGCCTCGTGAAGGCGCAGGAGCGTGTACTTCTTAACGCCGGGCATAAGCTTATTGCGCGTCGACTGGATGGCGGAATGCAGGGAAACGGCAAGCGTGAACTGCTCGGGGATGTCGGCGAATTTGCGAATACCGGGAATAACGCCGCTGGTAGAGACGGTGAGGTGACGGGCGCCGATACCGATGCCATCGGGGTCGTTGAGGATACGCAGTGCCTTGAGAACCTCGTCGTAGTTGGCAAACGGCTCGCCCTGGCCCATGAAGACAACGCTCGTGGCACGCTCGCCAAAGTCGTTGGATACATGAAGTACCTGGTCGACGATCTCCTGAGCTGTCAGCGAGCGCTTGAGGCCGTTAAGGCCGGTGGCGCAAAAGGCGCAGCCCATGCCACAGCCTGCCTGGGTGGAAACGCAGATAGAAAGTTTGTTACGGCGGGGCATACCGACAGTCTCGACGGAAATGCCGTCGTGGTACTCGAGCAGATACTTGCGAGAGCCATCTTTGGAAACCTGCTTGGTGAGTTCGGTCGGCGTGTCAAAGGCGAAAGCCTCTTTAAGCTGCTCGCGGAAAGCCTTGGGAAGGTTGGTCATATCGTCAAACGAACAAACGTTCTTCTCAAAGACCCATTCGATGAGCTGCTTCGCGCGGAAGGCGGGCTGGCCGAGTTCGGCCACAAGCTCGCGAATATCGTTTTGGCTCAAGTCGCGAATGTCCTGAGATTTAGTCCTGGGATTCATGGAAGCCTTTCGATTTTGGGGAAACGTAGAGGGTATCGCTACAATATGGTATCAGCTGCAGAAATTATAGAGGAGGAGTCTGCCCATGCCGGGTAAAAGCCTAGAGAACATGCACGTAGCGGTCTTGGCGGGCGGTCATTCCGCTGAGCGCGAGATCTCGCTCAATTCGGGAAAGAACGTCGTGGTGGCCTTGAAGGAGGCCGGCTACACTTCGGTGGAGCTGCTCGACACCGCTGCCGATGATTTTATGGTAACCATGGCGACCGGTGGCTTTGACGTGGCGTTTATCGCCATGCACGGCGCCGGCGGTGAGGATGGTGCCATGCAGGGTGCCATGGAGACCCTGGGTATCCCCTACACGGCCTCGGGCGTGCTTGCCAGCGCCTGCGGTGCCGACAAGGAGGTCTCGAAGCTCCTGTACGCCAAGGCGGGCATTCCCGTTGCCCCCGGCATTGCGATCGAGTCGGGCGATGAAGTCGATATCGATCATATCGTCGAGGTTTGTGGCGAGCGCTGCTTTGTGAAGCCGGCCGTCAACGGTTCCAGCTATGGCATTTCCCTGGTCCATGAGCCCTCCGAGCTACCCGCGGCAATCGCCAAGGCATTTGAGTACGGCGACAAAGTGCTGGTCGAGAAGTGCATCGAGGGTACCGAGATCACTGTCGGCGTATACGGCGAGGATGACGTGCGCGCCCTGCCGATTGTTGAGATCCGTAAGCCCGAGGACTGCGAGTTCTACGATCTGGACGTGAAGTATGTCGACCCCACGGATATCCATCGCATTCCGGCACAGATTTCGCCCGAGAACTACGCTCGTGCCCAGGAGCTCGCCTGTGCTGCCCATAAGGCACTCGGCTGCCTGGGTATCTCGCGCAGTGACTTTATCGTGAGCGAGGATGGCCCCGTCATCCTCGAGACCAACACGATTCCCGGCATGACCGATACGTCGCTGTATCCGGATGAGATTCGCCACACCGATGACATGACGTTCCCGCAGGTGTGTGACAGTCTGATTCGTATGGGACTTCATCGAGCGGGCGTTGCATGCTAATCGAGGACGCTGTTTCGTCGGGAACGCCGCAGTTTGTCATCGATTCCTATGCCACGCTTGCCGAGCGCGCCAAAACCCAATCGTTTGGTCTCATCGAGGAAGATGTTATCGTCCTCGATACCGAGACCACGGGTCTTTCGGTGCAGGACAACGAGCTAATCGAGATCTCGGCGGCCCGTCTTTCAGGCCGCGAGGTCATCGACCGCTTCGATACCTTCGTGCATCCCAAGCAGCTGATTCCCGCCGAGATTACCGAACTCACGAGCATTACAAACGCCGATGTGGTGGATGCCCCATCGGCCGTCGAGGCCGTGGCCGCTCTCGCCGATTTTGTCGGCGGCTGCCCGGTGATTGCGCATAACGCCACCTTCGACCGTTCGTTTATCGAGTCGGTCAAGGGCGGTGTCAACGTCAGCGACATCTGGATCGATTCGCTGGCACTGTCGCGCATCGCGCTTCCGCGCCTGGCCTCGCATAAGCTCTCTTTCATGGCCGACCTGTTTGGCTGCGACTCGGTGTCGCACCGCGCCAACGCCGATGTCGACGCCCTGTGTGGTGTGTGGCGCGTCTTGCTCGTGGCGCTCACCGACTTGCCCCAGGGCTTAATGGCGCGCCTGGCCGACATGCATCCCGACGTACCCTGGTCCTATCGTCCCATCTTCTCGTTCTTGGCGGGACAGAACCCCGGTTCCATCTTCTCTCTCGGCGCCGCCCGCGCCGACGTACTCAAGGCCGATCGGGCCGATGAGCGCGTTGATGCGGACGAGCTACCGGTCCTTAAGATGCCGAGCCGCGAGGAAATCGAGGCGGACTATGCCCCGGGCGGCCTGGTTAATCGCATGTATCCCACGTACGAGCCGCGCGATGAGCAGATCGCGATGGCGCTCGAGGTCCGTGACGCACTCGTTACGGGAACGCATCGCGTGATCGAGGCGGGCACGGGCGTCGGCAAATCGATGGCTTACCTGGTGCCTTTTGCCGAGGCCGCGCGCCGCAACAACATCACGGTTGGTATCGCGACTAAATCGAATAATCTTGCCGATCAGCTCATGTATCATGAGCTGCCCAAACTTGCCGAGCAGCTGGACGGAGGCCTATCGTTTTGCGCCCTCAAGGGCTATGACCACTATCCATGCTTGCGCAAGCTTGAGCGCATGAGCCGCGGGCAAGTCGAAATTACGACTAAGCGTGATCCTGCCGACACGCTTACGGCAGTCGCGGTCATCACGGCGTACGTGTGTCAGTCGGCCGATGGCGACCTCGACTCGCTCGGCATTCGCTGGCGCAGCGTCAACCGTCCCGACTTTACGACGGCGTCGCGCGAGTGCGCCCGTCGCCTATGCCCGTTTTTCCCCGATAAATGCCTGGTCCACGGCGCCCGCCGTCGCGCGGCGCATGCCGATGTAGTGGTCACCAACCATTCCCTGCTGTTCCGCAATGTTGCGGCCGAGGGCAGAATCTTGCCTCCGATTCGTCACTGGGTGATCGATGAGGCCCACTCCATCGAGCGCGAGGCGCGCCGTCAATGGGCGCGCGTGGTGTCGGCGGATGAATCGCGCGTTCTGTTTGAGCGCCTGGGTGGCTCGAGCACCGGCGCGCTGAGCCAGGTTTCCCGCGATTTGGCAACCTCGGAGGGCTCTACGCTCTACTTGGGTCTAACCGCCAAGGCGACGTCGACGGTTGCGCGCGCGAGCATGGCAATCGCCGACGTGTTTGATGGCGTTCGCGAGCTCGGCCGCCGTGCCCGCGGGGGCTATGACAATGCGAACCTATGGATTGGCCCCGAGCTGCGCGAATCTGACGACTGGCATGATTTCTTACAGTCGGCCTACACTGCCATCGACGCATTGGAACAAGCTGACAAGAGCGTCGACGCGCTGGTACAAGCCGTCGCCGCCGACAAACCCGAGGTTGTTGTCG
Source organism: uncultured Collinsella sp. (assembly GCA_900544725.1). Taxonomy (GTDB): domain Bacteria; phylum Actinomycetota; class Coriobacteriia; order Coriobacteriales; family Coriobacteriaceae; genus Collinsella. Next base: position 17,984 of record UQWK01000022.1, on the reverse strand, counting down.
ACCTGGGTGATATCTCGCGTCGCCTACACGAGCTGGCCGAGAACCTCAAGCTCATCGTTGGCGGCACCGACGAACACTACGTGTACTCGTTGCAAGTCAATCGCAGATTGCGTGCCGGCGGCGAGTCGATGACCGCGGAGCGCATCGATATTGGCGAGGCCTTGGCAACCGAGTGGTTGCCCGAGGTCCACACGGCTATCTTTGCCTCGGCGACCATGACGGTTTCCAAGAGCTTTGAGCACTTTAACCACGCCGTCGGCCTCGATCGCATCGGTGCCTCGACATCATCGTCGCTGCACTTGGATTCGAGCTTCGACTTCGATTCGAATATGGCCGTGGTCGTGGCTGGGGATATCCCCGATCCGCGCGACCGCGAAGGCTATCTTTCGGCGCTCGAGCGTGTGCTGGTCGACGCTCATCTCGCCATGGGCGGCTCGGTGCTCACGCTGTTCACCAACAGGCGTGACATGGAGGAACTGTACGCTCGCGTCGAGCCCAAGATAGCTCGTGCGGGTCTGGAACTCAACTGCCAGCAGCGCAACTCGTCTCCTCGCCGTCTGCGCGATCGCTTTATCAACGAACCGACCTCGTCGCTCTTTGCGCTTAAGGCCTTTTGGGAAGGGTTTGACGCCAGCGGCGAGACGCTGCGCTGCGTCATCATCCCCAAGCTGCCGTTCTCGAGCCCCACAGACCCGCTCTCATGCGAGCGCAATCTGCGCGAAGACCGCGCTTGGGCGCGCTATTCGCTGCCCGAGGCCGTGCTCGAGGTCAAGCAGGCAGCCGGTCGCCTCATTCGCTCATCGACCGATTGTGGCGTACTCATCTTGGCCGACCCGCGCCTGGTGACGAAGGGCTACGGCAAGAAATTCTTAACGTCGCTGCCCACGAGCTCCTATCAGCGCATCGAGTCGGCACAAATCGGGCACTATCTACAGCTGTGGCGCGCACGCCACGAGCGGCGCCGCTAAAGCGGACAGACGAGGGATTTTGCCATGTCGCACAGGCGCTCTGACAGGGCGGGGTCATCCAAGATGCGGATGGCCCCGCCTGCTGCGATTACCTGGCTTAACAGCCAGCGCTCGGAGCCGTAGCGCACATTCACTGTTGAGCTGTCCGCCCCATTGGGTTCAATCGACATGATGCCGGGCCAGTCTAGGCGCTCTGCCAAGGCGCGCGGCATGAGAAGCTTCGCGTTCCGCTCCGCCTGGGCGAGGGAGTCGTGGAGGGTCGCGGGCTCCGGTGCGTGGCGCACGACGGAGTCGTCGGTCAAGACCAGGCCCTCGATTTTATCCATGCGATAGGTACGCTGCTCGTCGACCGCGACATCCCAGGCAATCAGATACGTTTGGTCGCCGTTTGTTGTGATGCGCAAGGGGTCGACCAAACGCTCGCGCGCTTGTGTGTCATCCATCGAGCGATACGAGATACGGCAGCGAACGCCGTCCCGAATGGCGCAGCTCAGCTGCTGCCAGTGCGATCCGTGGGCGACGGTGTCAAAGACGCGCTGGTTGTAACCGAGCTCTTTGGGAAGAAGGGCGCGCCGTATTCGAGCCGCAGCTTGGGGTTCGATCCCCAATGATTCAAGTTCATGGTTGAGCACAGCGCCTTCGGCGGCACTCAGACGCAGCGGTAGCACACGCCCCGCGTCACCGGTGAGGACCACGCACTCGCCGCGGCGTTCGCAGATAATGCGTGCGCCCGATTCTCGGTCCGCAAGCGTCGAGACGATCTCGAGAATCTCGTCGAGCGATGCCCCCGTGATATCAAAGCGACAGCAAAGCTCGTCTCGTGTCATGCCATTCTCGCCGGCGGCGTAGAGGGCCTCCATGATGTCGATGGCGCGCGAGAGTCTTTGCTCGCTGGTGAGTTTACGCACGGACATGCTCGTGCACCGTCCTTTCGATGAGGTGATTCCACGCCCGCTTGAGAGAATCGGGCGCGACGGGCCTCATGCCATCCATGGCATGGGCCATGCAAAACGAGGCTGCGGCCTCAAAGTCGCGCACGTCAACGGTCCAAGTCCACTCTGCTTCGGTGCGCGTGAGTTCGCCTCGTCCGCGCGTGAGACCGCTGATCATATCGGCCTGCGCTTCACGCGCGAACGAGAACGTAGCCGCAACAGGTGGGCGGTCGGCAAAATCGAACTCAAAGAATAAGTAATCGTTGAGGTTGAAATCCGCAGGAATGGCGTAGGCTTTCGAAGGCCTCCAGGCGCGAATGATGCGGTCGCAGCGGAATGTTCTGATATTGTCGGTGGCATTGTCGAGGCCGCAGAAGTATGCCGTACCCTCGCGCTCGAACATGCCGTAGACGCAAACGGTCCGCTCGCGTTGCTCGCCGCGTCCGTTTTGGTACAAAAAGCGCAGCGCGCAACGCTCGGCAAAGGCACTCCATACCGCATCGACGGCGGGAGAGCGGCGGATCGGTGCCTCTCCTGTCGTCGAAATGCCGGTGAGGTAGGCAATCTTGGAGCGAATGTCGGCAAGCGGCGCGGCAAAGGTGGATGAGCCTGCCGCGAGTGTCTGGTCGATGGCGTTGAGCAGGATGTCGGCATCGTCTGCGGTGATGAGACCGCCCGCGGCAAACGTGTGCTCGCGGTCGATCGTCCACGCGCTCTCCTCGGTTTCCTGCGCTCCGGCAGCACGAACCTCCCTGATAACGATGCCGCGTTCGAGCAGCTTGTCGCGATCGCGGCGGAACTTGCGCTTGTCTGAGTCGATATTGCCCGAGCCGTATCCCAAATCGGAATCCAGGACGATTTGCTCGGTCGTCAGCGGTTCGGGAGAACTGTTGAGTACAAAGAAAAGGTTGAGGATGCGCTGAGCCGTTTTATCGAAACCGGGCTCGGGCGCCCCCTTTTTAATTGTCGCGGTCGCGTCGCTTGCCGTCATAGAATCCTCGCATGAGAAGGTCGTTTGTTGCCATGATTTTAGTCCGATATGGAGATTAGGCTATATCCTTGTCCGCTCGCAGCGTTAAGATGCCCCGAATTCGGTCGTTTGCGCTCGCTCGGGGTATACTTTCGACTATATACGGTTCTAATGTGCATGCATTGGGCCTATTTGTCGGATTATGGATGTGGAGCGCACATGGCGAACACCCAGAACTATATTAACCACCTGCTGCAGAACACCGGCATTACGCCGGCGTGCAGTGAAGAAGAGCGCCTGGCTGCCGAGGATATCGCTCAGATTTTCCGCAACCACGGCTTTGACCCCGAGGTGCAGGAATTTAATGCTCCCGCACCCAGCAGGTTGGCGTTTGCCGTTACCGGTATCCTGGCGTTTGCCGGCGCCTTGCTGATGGGCATCGGCGGCGGCATTGGCTTGGTCGGCACCTTGCTGGCCATTGTCGGTGCCGTGCTCTACGTGCTCGAGCGCACGGGGCATCCCGTGGTTTCGCGCCTGGGAAAGACCGGAGTGAGTCAAAATGTCATCGCCTATCACAAGGCCTCGGGCCCGCTTGCGTCTCCGCGCAACCGCCCGGTCGTCGTGGTGGCCCACTATGATTCCCCCCGCGCCGAGCTCCTTGCTCGCGAGCCCTACGCTCCGTATCGCGCGCTCATCGCCAAGCTCCTGCCTGTCGCCACGATCGCGCCCGCGGCTGTCGCCATCCTGCGTATCCTGCCGCTTCCCGGCGTGCTCAAGGTGCTGCTGTGGGTTGTCGCGATTCTGGCCTCCCTTGTGGCACTGGCCAACGCCGCCAATATCATCTCCAACCGTTTTGTGCTTCCCTACACGTCTGGCGCGGTGTGCAACAAGTCCTCTGTTGCCGCCATGCTCGGTGTCATGGACAACGTCGCCCCCTATCAGGGCGAAAACGAGTTCCCCGATGACATTCCATTCGACACCTATTTTGGCGAGCAGAAGCGTCGCGCCGAGGAAATGGCGCGCGCGGCGGCCGAGTATGCCGCGGCCCAGCAGCAAAACGACTACGGCAACACCATTGAATATGAGGAGCCTTCCTACGACGAGGACGAGTTTGGCCAGCCGGTGGCGCCCGACGATGTACCCGAGCAGGACGAGGCTTTTGATGGGCAGATCGATGGTTTTGAGGGTGCCTCTGCCGACGAGACGCTGATCGGCGTTATTGCGCCCGAGGCTCAAGGCCAGACCGCCCAGGCCGAAGTGTCCACCGAGGAAAAGTCCACCGCCGAGTCGGCGGAGGAGCACGCGGTGGTCGAAGCCGCCGAGCCCAAACCCAAGCTCTATCGCAATGCCGCCGGCAATATCCGCTTTGGTTCGGATGCCATCCGTGCGCTCGGCATGCTTCCCGAGTCCTGCACGCTCGATTACGAAGAGGGCGAGGAGCCGACGTTTGAGCCGGAGCCTGCTCCCGTTGCACAGGAGCCTGCGCCCGCGGCCAATACGGCTGTTGCTCCCGCCGAGCCGGTCGCTGCCCCTGTTGCTGCCGCGGAGTCTGACGCAAAGCCCGCGCTCGATTCTGCAGCCGGTCTGGATATTCTGGCACCTGCCGCTCCGGCACAGGTTGAAGACGAGACCGCCGACGAAGACTATGACGAGTATCCGCAGCGCGTGTCCTATGAGAGTGACACCGATTTCTCGGCCGAGCTTCCCTCGACAACGCCCCATGCCGATATCGCTTCCGCGTTCTCCTCGATTGGTGCCAGCGCTTCTAGCTTCTTTAAGGGTGCCTTTGCGAAGGGCAGGAAGTTCGTCGACGACTTTGAGGAAAAGCGTGCCGCTGCCCGCGAGGCCGCCGAGCGGGAGGCCATCGCCCAGCAGCAGGCCGCCGAGGCCGAGCGTGAGCGTGCGGCACAGGAGTTCGAGCAGAGCGAGGCCGAGCAGCCGGAGCCTGTCGATGTCGCCGACGCCACGACGTCCTTCGAGGCTCCGCAGCCGACATCCGCTGACGTTGCCGAGGCTACGACGTCCTTTGAGGCGCAGCAGCCGGCCGATGGCACCATGTCATTCGATGCCACGATGACGTTTGAGAAGCAGGGCACCGCAATTGCCGAGCCCCTTCCCATCTCCGATGGTGCTCAGGACGCCGCCGATGATTCTATCGACGAGGCCGATTCCGTTGAGGCCAACGCACCCGAGCAGGTCGGGGCTCCTGTTATGGAACAGGAGCCCCCTGCGATTGGCGAGGCTCCCAAGACGGATGAGTCCAGGCCTTATTCTACGCAGATCTTCACCATGCCCGCGCCGAGCGACCCCGGTGCCACGGTGGCCAATGCCGCTCCCACGCAGGACGAGACGGTTGACTCCCTCATGGCGCAGATTTCGTCTCAGGTGCCTCCGCGCCAGCAAATGAATATCCCCGATCCGGCCTCCGCGCCTGCGCCCTCTTCGTCGCCGCTGGCCTCGGTCCCCGATCCGTCGCTGCCTTCGATGCAACAGGCCAACGTCGCGTCCCGCACGTCGCTGTTCGATCTTCCCGATCCTTCGGCACAGACAAATGATCCCTTTGCGACGGCGCAGGGCCCCGAGCCCACATCGGCACCGGTCGCGACCCCCATGCCCATCTCCTCGGGCGCACAACCGCTCGAGACCATCTCGGCTCCTGCTTCGATGGGCGCCAAGCCGCAGAAGCGTGGCCTGGGTGGCTTGTTCGGTCGCAAAAAGAAGAACGAGCAGGACAGCATGAGCGACTGGCTGGGCGTCGAAGACGATTACGATGCCAAGAAGTCTGGTCGCGGCATTGGCTCGTGGGATAACTTCGAGGATGACGACGACGGTTGGAAGGGCGGTGCCACCTCCTCTGATGGTGCTTCTGCCGAGGATATGCTCTCGACCGTTGCCTCCATGGGCGACGATGAGCTGCTCGGCCACGATATCTGGTTCGTCGCAACGGGCGCGTCCGATTGCGACGGCGCCGGCATGAGGGCGTTTTTGGCCTCGCATCGTGACAAGCTCCGCGGCGTGTTCTTCATCAACCTCGAGTCTATCGGTGCCGGCAGGCTTTCGGTGGTAACGGTCGAGGGCGAGCAGCAGCTGTTTAAGGGCGATCGCCGCATCATGAATCTTGTCAGCAAGGTGTGTAAGTCGTTCCACGTCGATTGCGGTGCGTTCGAGATGCCCTATGCAAAAACCGATGCGTCCGCAGCGCTCGAGGCGAGCCGTCGCGCCCTTACGATCGCCGGTGTGGACGGCCCGTGCCTTGCCTGCGCTCGCACCGAGGATGACCTGCCGTACAACGTCAATCCGACCAATATCGCTACGGTGTCCGAGGTCGTGACCGAGGTCATTCGTCGTTCGTAGACAGACCCGCTAAGGAGTCAGCGTGTTTTCGTACATCAAGCGCCATTGGCCCATCTATTTGATCTTGACCCTGATCGCTATCGCATTGGGTTTTGGGGCCGCGTATGTCGTTGGCGTTAAGGGCTCGACGCCCGAGACAACAATGAACGAAGAGGTGGAGCAAGAGCAAAGTTTGGGTGCCGACGGTATTTCCGAGTCCGATCAGGCAGCCATTGATGGCGGTTCGTCATCTGCTGAATAGCCGATTCATCGTTTATGCCCAAGGCGGGCGAGCCGGGAGACTGGCCCGCCCGCTTTTTCATCGTGCTAGTGCCTCTTTGTGGCTGACCTAAGGCGAGCGAACCATATGGCTGCAACGCCCGAGGTCAGGAGTGCGGTGATGCATGCGGCGATGGGAACAGATCCCGTTGCCGGCAGGTTCTGAGGCAGGGCGCATCGTTGGATGATGCGGTCCTCATCATGCGCCTCGAGTTTATCGCCACCGCCGTTGCGGCAAAGATCGACGCGCACGTTGTTGGCAAGTGCGGTTTGGGGCGTATAGGACGACGTTGCCTGCATATGTACGACTGCGCCTCGGGCATCCGAGTTAAGGGCCGCCTTGGCATCGTCAAGATCGTCGTGTTCGTCTTTAAGGTCATCCCGGGTCCAAGAGCCCGCCTCGCTTCTGGTTGTAAAGTCGGCGGCTACCGCACCGTATTCAAAACGGATGCCCGTGATGACGGCGTCGTCTGTAAGATCAATCTCTTTCGTATCGAGCGTGACGGACTTGTCCGTCGGGATATCTGCTTTCCATAGGTGCCACCCGTCGTAATCGACGAGACGCACATCGTCGCCCAGCAGCTTTGCAACCTCTTCCGTTTCGAGCCAAGGATTGCGATGCCCGTCGTTAAGTGTTGCATTGGCCTGCTTGCCCGTATCGCTTGTTCCTGCCGGAGACGTTCGATACCACACGTTGCACAGCCCGTTTAGATCACCGACCGCAATAGGGGTTTCAACGGCAACAAGTTTCGCTGCGCCATCTTTGGCGCACTCGAGGTCGTCGGTGATGGTCAACTCGTCGACCCAGGCGCTCGACTCATTTTTGGCGTCGATGGTATAGGAGAAGGCGCCTTGCGTATTAGTCCGTGCTTTGGCTCGGTTTTTTCCGTCACCGTTGGCAACGAGTTTGCTTATGACTGGCTGCGCAATCTCTTGGCGTTTATCGACACTTCCCCTGATCTCGATAGGGGTATCCTTCATGGCCGTGGTTTGAACTTCTCCCGTGGCCTTTACTTCAAACGTTATCTCTTCGGCAAGGTCGTAGGTTCGCGGAGCCATCGTTTCGCGCAGGGTGTAGGTGCCGGGTGAAAGGTGCTCAATGCGGTGCGGTTTGCCGGATGAAGTCCAAGAATCGATTTCGTTGCCATTGGAGTCGCAGAGGATAAGCTCGGCGCCTGTCACTTCCTGACCTCCGGTAACGTCGACTTTGGAGACATCGAGCTTGGTGTAGTCGTTGGAAACGTCAAGGTGCACTTCGATCACGGGCGTTTGCTGGTCAGCGTACGACAACTTCACAGTGTGTGGGGTCGGGTTGAGCAGATAACCTTCGGGCGCTTGTGTTTCGACGACCTCGTAGGTGGCGGTACCGCATCCCAACGAAAGATGGTCGACTCGCGCATGCCCCCGTTCGTCGGTTGTAACGGTGGCGACGGTTTCGCCATCCAGGGCGACGATGCTGCCGTCGGTTCGCACGATGTCGCCGCCGGCGCGGATGTCAAACGTGGCTCCAGCGAGGGTGCGCCCATCTACAGCATCCGTCTTAATGATTTCGATACTTCCGGTTGCGGCGTCGTCATAGAACGAGGCGACGGCGACCGGTGTCAGATTTCTGTCGGCGGGAATCGTTATCTCCAGGTCTTTTCCGCGCAGATACGGTTCCTTGGCTGATGCCTCGTGCACGTAGTATGTTCCGGGATTAAGTGATTCGGGCAGCGTGACGGCGCCGGCTGTATCGGTTGTGAAGGTGTTCATTACATTGTGGGCCGGATACCAACATGTTTGCGAGATGGGCTCGTGGTGGCTATCGAGCAGCTGGAACGTAAAGCCGGCAAGTGGTACGGTGCCGCCGGTCTGAGCATCGCGCTTTACAATTTGAAGGTGTGTCGATAGGGCATGGTTGTCAACGATGTACTGAAGCTCGGCGCCGTCTGCGATCTGCTCTGCTGTGATGGTCCATTCCCCTGCTTGCTTAAATCCTTCAGGGACCGTTTCTGCAACCTCGCGAACGGTGTAGCCCGCGCGGTCGTAGGGAATGGCACCGTGAGCGCCGGCGGGTCGCTTGCCTATGCCAAACCATGCTTCGGGCTGGTCTTTGGTGGAGGCAAAGCCGTAAACGTTTGTGGTCAACGTGCCGACGACTTGTTGTGAGCTATTGCTGACAACTTCAAAGACGACGCCTCCCGCCGGCTGCTCAAGGCCGGACTCATCGTTATCGCCATGGTCCTTAAACTTCGAGATCTCAAGGTCAAAGGCGATGGGGATGTTGGGAATACGGCTTTCGAGCTCAACGGTGCCCGTATCTCCGAGTTGCTCAGCACCGACGGTGTAGCTCCAACAGTCGTTTGCAATCAGGTAGCCCTCGGGCGCTTTCGATTCGTAGACGGTAAAGGTGCCCAGAGGAACGTCATTGAGGATCGCCCGTCCGTTTTCGTCGGTCGTAAGGGTGCGAGTCCAGCCGGGAGTTGATTGCGAGACGCAGGTGAATTCAGCGTCCGCAAGCGACGCCCCAACTTGGGCGCCAACATCCGTGGCGGCATCGATTTTTGCAATACGCAAAGTGATGGTGCCGGGCTGTTCGTTGACAGTGACATGCTCGCCGCTGTTTTGTGTGGTGAAGGCTATTCGGTCGCTTCGAGGGATATAGCCTGCCGGGGCTTTGGTTTCGACCAGGTAATATGCCGTATTGGGCAAAAGTGTTGCTTGTGCACGCCCGTTTTCGTCCATCTGGATAGTGCCGACACGTGCATCGCCCGCACTTTCAAAGATTTCGAAGGTTGCGCCACCGAGTCTGTAGGTGTCGTTGCCGGCGGTGATGTCGGCCTGGGACGATTGTTTTTGGAAAGATACGGAGACGGCGGGCAGAACATAGAGCATGTCCTGGTGTCGACCCTCGCCCGAGACCGGGCCGTGATAACGCCTGGCTCGATGTGGGGCCGCCTTAATGGATCCGGACTTAGCGCTGTCGTAGAGCCAACGTGCAGCCGCTACGGCCTCGGCGTTTTCGTAAAACCTACCACTCCTGGCAACTCCCTTGCTATTTGTATACGAATAGGTGCCGTCGGGGCGCGTGGTTCCCTTGAGCATCCACACGGCAATCTGGGTGGCGGCACGGGCGAGATCGGGCGACAGGTTGTGGCCCCCAAAGGATGTACTGGAGGGGTATCCGTGACAGACGACGGCGGCAAATTCGTCATCGAGCCATGTCCAGCCCTGGTTATATGTACGCCATGGCCCTCCCGGCTTGCTGGGGCCGGGGCAGTCTTGATTCATGCAGTACGAAATCGAAGTGTCCTGTGCCTCGTATTTACCGACACCGAAGGGGCCGCAGCCGTCGCTTATGGTGCGGAAATTAAGGGCATCACTCCCGTCGACGGCGAATGCGGCCCCTGGGGCCAGACAGCCGATCAGAAAAAAGAGGAGCAGGAGCAGCGGACCTGTTGCGATTGCGCTGTGGACAGAGTGCGTGGGTGCGTTGGACATGGCTGCTCCTTATCCCTCGTGCGCCGCACGGGGAGGCCGCGGCGCTTGGGATGAGGCTACCGCCATGGTTCATGCGGGTAAGTACCGGAAGCTGACCAAAAGCTTGCCCGATTTCTGACAAATCGAGCTCAAATACAACAATCAGATAAAAGCGCAGGTAGAAGTAAATGAAAAAGGACCCCCACGGGTCCTTGTCTCCATATATTTATGAAGTTATGGAAATAAATTCATAAATTAAACAAGCAAAAAGAAATTTGGATCGATGTGAAGACGGTAATCTCACATCGATCCAAATACAAGTCTATGACAGGAGCTGTTCGATTGTTGCCTTTTGGTCATCACTGGCCTGTATGGCGGGATCAAAGATCGCGGTCGAGATTGGAAGACCCTTTATATTGACCGCTACTTTGATGGCGGAAATAAACAGATCGCAGGCGTCGTAGACGGCCATGAGTGACGAGATGCGCTTGGCGCACTCGATGGCGGTCGCGAAGTCGCCTGCCTGGTAGGCGCCATGCAGCCTCACAAAGAGCTCGGGCTCCACGTTGGTGAGGCCACACAGAACGCCGTTGCCGCCGCTCGCGCGGTTGACCAGGTAGTACTCGTCGAAGCCGGAAAGCACCGAGAACTCGGGGTTGACCTTGCGGACGGCGCGGATGACCTTGCGCGTGTGACTGATGGTGTCGACCGTGTCCTTGATGCCGCAGATATTCGGATGGGCGGCGGCGAGCCTGGCCACGAGATCGGGCGACAGGTCGGTGCCGGTGCGCGCCGGAAAGTTGTATAGCACGACGGGCAGGTCGGTGGCGTCTGCGATGCCACCAAAGTACTTTTCGGCAGCGTCGTCGGTGGGCCCGAAGTAGTACGGCGAGACCGCCAGAACCGCGTCGGCACCGGCCTCCTGGGCATAGCGCGTGAGTTCGAGGACGTTGTCGTAGGTGGTGTCACCCACGCCGACGAAGACCTTCATGCGGCCGGCGACCCGCTCGACGGCAAAGTCGATGACCGACTTCTTGTCCTCGAGGCTCACGCTGTAGAACTCGCCGATGCTGCCAAACAGCAGCACGCCGTTGATGCCCGCGTCGGCCAGGTGGTCCAGGTGCCTGCCCCACAGCTCGTAATCGATCTTTCCATCATCGTCGGTGATGGTGATGGAGGGGCAGAAGACTCCCTCAAACATGTGTCACTCGCTTTCCGGGGTCACACCCCCACGAATCCCTGCACTGCCGAGAAGGACCTAGAGGTAGTAGGCCTTGACGGCGTTATCGTAGAAGACACCCTGCTTCTCGGCGTCGGTGAAGACGTCGGAGTCCTCGATGAAGCTATAGAGGTCCTTATAGTCGAACTTGGTGAGGACACAGGGGGAGTCGGTGCCCCAGATGATCTTGTCGGCGCCCAGGACGTCCTTCGCCATCGCGATGTACTCGAGCGCGGTGGGATACGGGTAGGCCTCGGGAGCGACGTTCCAGGGCAGCGCGGAGAGGTCGACCCAGACGTTATCGTGGGCGAGGTACGGAAGCGCGCACTTGAGGACGTCGCCGTCCTCAAGGGACGGGGCGAGCAGGTGGCAGACGACAATGTGCAGGCCGGGGTACTTCTTGGCCAGGCGATATACGGCCTCGGGCTGGCAGCTGGACTGGTTGGGGCTGCCGATGTCGAGCACCAGAGTGGCGTCCTCGACCTGGGCGATTCTGTCGATGAGGACCGTCATCTCGGGGCCGTCGACCGCGAAATCGCGGTGGTAGCCGGAAAGGCCGCCGCCCACAGAGACCTCGAACTTGAAGACGTGGGCGTGCAGATCGTTGATGAAGTGCTCGAGGATCTGCTGGGCGCAGCGGCAGAAGGGGTCGAGCATGACCGCGGCTTTGAAGCGGTCAGGGTACTTCTCGGCGCATTCCATGGCGTACTCGTTCTGCAGGCCGTACAGGACGCCCTGCAGCAGGATGGCCTTCTCGACGTCGTTTTCGTCCATGACGTCCATGAAGGTCTCAACGAGGTACTCCTTGTCTCCCTTGCCCTCGGGGATGATACGGAACTCTTCGCCGGTGGCCCAGCGACAGTTGCCGTTGCCCAGGGGGCGCAGCTCTCCGGCCTTGCCCATGGAGCCGATGTGGTCAAAGACGTGGGCGTGTGCGTCGATCTTCTTCATTTTGTTCTCCTTACGTCAAACAATGTCTAATGGATATATGGTCAGTGACGGATACGCTTTGCTGCCAGGTGGGCACCACCTCCAGTCGAACCCGCAGACGCGGGACATAGAGTGGCCTTGCAATCCGGATGCTAGGCGGACTGCTCCTCGGCCTCCATCTCCTCCTCGGTCACGTCGTCGATCGGGACGAAGAGCGTGAACAGGAAGGCGAGGCCAAAGGCGAGCGCCAGCGAGATGCAGAAGGGAACGAACGCGCGGCTCATGAAGACGGGCAGCGTGGTGAGCGCGGGCAGAGCGAAGGCGGTGCCGGCGCAACCGAACATGCCTGCCACGGCGGAGCCAATGCCGCCGGCGACGCATGCGCAGACCATGGGCTTCTTGAGGCGCAGGTTCACGCCGTACATCGCGGGCTCGGTGATGCCCAGCAGCGTGGTGAGCGAGGCGGAGATCGCCTGGGAGCGGAACTTCTTGTTCTTGGTCTTGAGGGCGACGGCGAGCGCGGCACCGCCCTGGGCGAAGATCGCGCCGCCGAACAGGGCCATGATGGTGTCGAAGCCGTAGACCGCGACGTTGTTCATAGCAATGGGGAACAGGGCCCAGTGCAGGCCGAGGATGACGAGGAACGGCTGGAACGCGCCGATCAGCGCGCCGGCGACGAGCGGCGAGAGGCTGTAGACGGCCTCGTAGCCCTGCGCGAGCCAACCGCCCACGACGGTGCCGAGGGGGCCGAAGACGGCCAGGGTGAGCGGGACGATAACGATGATCGTGATAGGCGGCGTGAACAGGCCGCGGAAGGTCTCGGGGATGATCTTATAGCAGGCCTTCTGGACCCAGCTCGCGCAGTAGATGGCAAGAAGGATGGGGATGACGGAGCTGGAGTACGTCGCCTTTGAGAGCTCGAGGCCAAACAGGTAAACGGGCGCGTCCGCCGCCATGATGGTGGTGATGGACGGATACACCAGGATGCAGCCGAGAAGGACGGCGGTCACCGTGTCAACATCGAAGCGCTTTGACGAGGTGTAAGCAAGGAACACCGGGATGAAGTAGAACAGCGAGTCGGCCATCGCGTTGAGGATTGCATACGTGGTCGAGTCGTCGGTGACCATGCCCGAGACCTGCAGAAGCGTCAGGATGCCCTTGAGGATACCGACGGAGACGAGCAGGTTGATGATCGGGAGGAAGAACGAGGACAGCAGGTCGATGACCGCGTTGACGCCGCGCTGGAACGCGTTGGGCGTCTTTTCGGGGGCTTGCGTGGTTGTCACGGTTTCTCTCCTTTCTGGAGCGTCCTGTCAGACGCTGGCCTACATATAGTTGCAGATGTGCGGAAGGGCGGTCTCGGTATAGCCAAGTGCCTCGGCGCAGACCTTGCGGCCGTTGCAGACGGCGATGATGTCGTCGAGCATCCTGTCGCGCATCTCCTCCATGGACTCGGGGCCGTAGATCGTCGGGCTTGCGTCGAGGTCGGTGTTGTCCCTCATGGTCTCGTAGGTGCGCTTGTTGGCAGTCAGGCGATACACGGGCGCGATGGCATTTCCGGTGGGGGTGCCAAGACCGGTCGAGAAGACCACGAGCTGGCAGCCGCCGGCGATGATGCCGCCCACGCTGGAGGGGTCATTGCCGGGGGTGTCCATCACGACGAGGCCCTCGTGCGGATTGAGCTGCGCCGCGTACGGATAGACGGCGTTGAGGGGGCTGTGGCCTCCCTTGTGAACGCAGCCGAGAGACTTCTCCTCGAGGGTCGTGAGTCCGCCAGCCATATTTCCAGGGCTGGGGTTGCCCTCTCGCATCTCGGCGCCAAACATCTGGACGTACTTCTCGTAGTCGTAGACGATCTTGAGGATGTCGTCCGAAACCTGTTTGTCCTTCGCGCGGCGGGCGAGGATGTGCTCGGCGCCAAAGAGCTCGGGCGTCTCGCACAGCACGGAGGTGGCACCATGGTTGACGAGCCAGTCGGAGACCTCGCCGATCAGCGGATTGGAGCCAAGGCCGCTTGAGGGGTCGGAGCCGCCGCAGTTGGTGCCGAAGATGAGCTCGGAGATGTCAGTGGGCTCGCGGACGCACCGGTCCGCCTCGGCGACCATCTTGCGGGCAAGGTGCGTACCCTCCTCGATCGCCCTAATGGAGCCGCCGACCTTTTGGATGACCAGGGTCTCGACGGGCTTGTTGGTGCGCTCGCGAATCGCGTCGACCACGATGTCGTTCTGGCAGCCCTCGCAGCCCAGGGAGACGCAAACGACGCCATAGATGTTGGGGTTCGCAGCGTAGCCTGCCAAGGCAGCAATAGTCACCTTCTGGTCGCAGTCGACCTGCGAGCAGCCATTCTGGTTGTGGAAGGAGACGCAGCCCTCAACCGCGTTCGCGATCCTCTCCGTGGTGTCGGAGGCACAGATGCTCGTGGGAAGGATCAGGACGTGGTTGCGGATGCCGACACGACCGTCCGGGCGACGGTAGCCCATGAAGGTGCGCGTGCCCTCCGCGGGCGAGGAGGTCTTGGTGGCGACGGAGTCGGTGTCGGCGACGACGGAGTCCTTCAGGTCGTCGGAGCTGGCGCAGTTATGCGTATGAACATGCTGCCCGCGCTTGATGTCTGTGGTGGCCACACCGATGAACTCACCATACTTGACGACCTTCTCACCCTTGGGGATGTCCACGAGGGCAATCTTGTGGAACAGCGGGATGTCGTCGGTCACGGTAACGCTCGCCAGCGTGCCGTCCGGCATGGGGTAGCGGGCCTCGGCGCCCGCCTCCAGTTGGTAGGTGGCGACGGCGACGTTGTCCCTCTGATCGATGACAACGGCGTTTTGGCCTTGGCTTACAGCGTCTGACATGTTTCCTCCCTATGTCCACTTGAATAGCGTTCGTATTTACGAACGCTATTCGTTATACGGAACAGTATAGATGAAATGCAAAAGACCTCACACGGGCCCGCCGCGAATGGTTTTGGTTGGCCGGTGAACGGTTGCTTTAAGGGGCACGCCGCTATACTTACGGGGAAAGTCTGGGCGTTAATGAACAAGGAGAGTTGCCATGCCCTCGCGATATAATCCTGCTGGCCACCGTTCTACCTTGCGGGTTCTATCAATCTTTGAAGCCCTTTCGGCTACAAAGAGCGGACTTACCATGGCAGAGATATGCCGCATTGTCGGCGCTCCAAAGAGTAGCCTCTTCTCGATTCTGCACACCATGGCCGATTCGGATTACGTTAGTTATGACGAGACTACCGGTAGGTATTCGATTGGGCTTAAGACGTATCTGCTGGGCAAGGCATTCGATCGTGAGAGTGGGGGATTGTCCTCTTTTGAGACAGCCATGCGAAAGGTTGTCGCATCGTGCGGAGAGACCTGTCAGCTCGGTGTGCTCGACCACGGTCGTGTCCTCTATATTTCGCGCGTTGATTCCCCCCAGCACATCCGTCTTTCATCGGAAATCGGTAAGACCCTTCCTGCACACTGCACGGCAATTGGAAAGGCGATTCTATCTCGATGGGATGAGGAGTTGGTTCGCTCGCTGCTTCCTGTCCCATTCGAAAAAACGACTGAGCATGCGGTAAAACACATAGATGACCTGATGCGGCAGCTCGAGGAGGTCCGACGGTGTGGTTTTGCATATGATCATCAGGAGATGGCAGAAGGGGTTGAGTGCATCGCCGTTCCCATAGAAAAAGGCGGGCGTCTCTATGGTTTAAGCGTTTCGGTCCCTGCGTATCGTTTTGACACTGAGGTGCAAAACGAGGTAGAACACGTGCTTTCTGATGCAAGGGACCAGTTGGAGCGCGTTTCGTAGGCTTTTGTGCCGCAGTGCGCGGTGCGCGATTGCATAGTGATAACACGCCGCATTCATATTGTCCCCTTGAAATGCTCGGTATATACTATTCGAGCATTTTATTTATTCCAATGCGCAATTGCGGGCATCGCCAAGTGGTAAGGCATCAGCTTCCCAAGCTGACACTCGCGGGTTCGAGTCCCGTTGCCCGCTCCAGTTAAAAGCACAAGCACGGCACCATCACGGTGCCGTGCTTTTTTCAATAAAGCGCCGGGACTCGAACCCGCCAGGGTGCGAGCGTAAAGCAAACGCGAAGCGTTTGTAGCGAGCAGGCGAAGGCGCCGGAAGGCGCCTGAAGCCGGTGCGGATTTGCGAAGCAAATACGCGGACGTCCCGTTGCCCGCTCTATCGAGTGGAGCGGATTTTGGGAAAAGTGGATTCAACCGACGTTACTGCCGCTTCCCCGGACCGGGGCATGCCGCCCGCAGCCGGTGCGTATTTGCTTCGCAAATACGCAGGCGTCCCCATGGCCGCGTATGCGTCAAAATGTTAGGTTAATGCCTGCTGCCCATGCTCGCACCTGCGCACGGTACAATGGTTGGGTTACGACCAACGTGCCAATAACCAAAAAGGAGCCGCTATGATCGATCGCTATACCCGCCCGGAGATGGGACACATCTTCTCCCTCGAGAACAAGTACGCCATTTGGCAGGAGATTGAGGTCCTGGCCTGCGAGGCTCAGGCGGAGCTCGGCAAGATCGGTATTTCCAAAGAAGAGGCCCAGTGGATTCGCGACCACGCCAACTTTGAGAAGGCGAAGGTTGACGAGATCGAGGAGGTCACGCGCCACGATGTCATCGCCTTCCTGACCAACATGAAGGAATATATCGACGCCGATGTTCCCGAGGGCGAGCCCAAGCCTAGCCGCTGGGTTCACTACGGTATGACCAGCTCCGACCTGGGTGATACTGCTCTGTGCTATCAACTTACTCAGGCGTGTGACCTGATTATCGAGGACGTCAAGAAGCTCGGCGTGATCTGCAAGCGTCGTGCCTTCGAGGAGCGCAATACGCTCTGCGCCGGCCGCACCCATGGCATTCATGCCGAGCCGATGACCTTCGGTATGAAGTTTGGCTCTTGGGCATGGGAGCTCAAGCGCGATCTCGATCGTCTTGAGGATGCTCGCAAGAACGTTGCCTTCGGTGCCATCTCCGGTGCCGTCGGTACCTACAGCTCCATCGACCCGTTCGTCGAGGAGTACGTCTGCGAGCACCTGGGCCTGGTCCACGATCCGCTGTCCACGCAGGTCATCAGCCGCGATCACCACGCCTACCTTGCCGGCGTGCTTGCCACTACGGCGGCCACCTGCGAGCGCATCGCGACCGAGGTCCGCAACCTGCAGAAGACCGATACGCTCGAGGCCGAGGAGCCTTTCCGCAAGGGCCAAAAGGGCAGCTCCGCCATGCCGCACAAGCGCAACCCCATCACCATGGAGAAGGTTTGCGGCCTGTCGCGCGTCGTGAAGTCCAACGCTCAGGTCGCCTTTGACAACGTTGCCCTGTGGCACGAGCGCGACATTTCGCACTCCTCTGCCGAGCGTGTCGCCCAGGCCGATAGCTTTATCGCGCTTGACCATATGTTCCAGTGCCTCATTCGTGTTATCGACGGCCTGCAGCTGTATCCGGCCCGCATGATGGCCAATCTCAATAAGACCCGCGGCCTCATCTTCTCCTCTAAGGTGCTCCTCGCCCTCGTCGACACGGGCATCACCCGCGAGGACGCCTACGCCATCGTGCAGGAAAATGCCATGGCCACCTGGCATGAGGTGCAGGATTGTGTCTCTGGCCCCACCTTTAAGGAGCGTCTCGAGGCCGATCCGCGCTGCACCGTCAGCCAGGAGAAACTCGACGAGATCTTTGATCCGTGGGACTTCCTCACCCGCATCGATACGGTCTTCGATCGCTTGGAGCAGCTGAACTTCGAGTAGGGTTAACCTAATTTGACCGCTTGCGGATGCATTTCAGCCTTTGGCGCCTTGCCCATCTTGGGCGAGGCGCTTTTTTATTCAAGACTTTAGTCTGCTGGCCGCGCAGCGGCCAGCTTTAAAC
>UQWK01000021.1 GCA_900544725.1 uncultured Collinsella sp. | reverse complement strand
ATAGCCCTCAAATGTCGCGCGGCCCGCATCAAACTGGCGGCCCTTTTCGGCATCGATATGGCTGTGCGGGAACACGCCGTCAAAGGAATCAACGGCGCGCAGCGACACGGAGTCGCCGATCATCAACAGGTCGTAGGAGCCATCGGGGAAGCCGTCGTTGTCCTTGTCGGTGTCGTCGACCGCTTGCTGGTCGGTGGGCGCGGTGTTTTTGGCTTCCTTGTTCAGAACTTCGGCGCCCTCGCCGCTCAGTGCAGACGTCTCGGGCACAAAGATCAGGCCGCCCAGTGCAACGACCAACACGACAGCGCAGGCTGCGCAGGCAGGGACGTGCGCGCGTACCCAGTTGGCGGGCGTGGTGGTGCCATCGCGGAATTCGGCGACGGTGCGGCCGAAGGCGCCCTTCCTAAACGGCGTTTCGATAAAGCGATAGGAACACTCGGCTACGGCGACCACCAGCAGCACCTGCAAAATGTACTGCCACCAGGGCGTATCGTTGATGTTGGCGACCGGGTTCATGAGCAACAGCAGCGGATAGTGCCACAGGTAGATACTGTACGAGCGCTTGCCAACCCACACGAGTGGCTCGGCGGACAGCGCGCGGGCAACCATTCCCTGGGGCTGCACACAGGCCGCGATGACCATGAGCGTGAGGATGGAGCATAACAGCGTGCCGCCGCGATACTGGAACGCGGTGTAGCCGTTGGTGAGCGCGACCATGGCGGCAAGGCCAACCAGACCCACGACGCCCAACACATCGATGGATGCGGGCGAGGACCAAAAGCGCACGAGGGCGCTCGGCTGTGCCGGGGCGGTCTCGGCTGATTCGTCGGCCTTCTCGCCAGGCTTGCCCTCGGCATTCTTGCCGTGCTTGGCGGCGCCAGCCAGGCGATTGAGCCCCAAACGATGTGCGAGACGCACCGGCGCCAGGTCGCGATCGGGGATAAAGGCCATCCAGGCACCCAGCAGCAGCGAGAACACGCGGGTGTCGGTGCCGTAGTACACGCGGCTGGGGTCGGCGGCAGGGTTGTAAAGCACCATCATGGCGAGGGCAGATACCGCGGCAAGGCCCAGAACCACGCGGCGCGTGTTGGGCTTGCTCACATGCATGGATACCATGGCAAACAACAGCGGCGGCCATATCAGGTAGAACTGTTCCTCGATGGCAAGCGACCAAAAGTGCGTGAGCGGCGAGGGGTCGCCCAGGGCATTGAAGTACGAGACGTTTTGGGCAATCTGCCACCAGTTGTTGAAGAACAGCAGCGACGGCAAGATGTCGGGGCGCATCTTGGTGAGCATCACGTGGTTAAAGATGGTGCACAGCGCGCAGGTCACGAACACTACCGTTACCACGGCGGGGACCAGGCGACGGATGCGGCGAATCCAGAAGCTCTTAAGGTCGATGCGGCCGGTCTTAGCGACTTCGTTGAGCAACAAGCGCGTGATCAGATAGCCCGAAAGTACAAAGAAGATCGTGACGCCGAGCAGGCCGCCCTGAGCCCACGTGAGGTTGAGGTGATAGAGCACCACCGCGACGACGGCGAGCGTACGCAGACCGTCGAGGGCGGGAATGTAGCGGGACTTGGGACGAGCGGGCGCCTGTTCTTTTGCGGCGCTGTTGGTGCGGGCGTTCTTGTTGGTGGGCGTTCGATGCGGGACCGGGCCGCGTCGCGACTCGCCGGTGCGGCGGTCGGCGCGCGGGCGTTCGTGCGGCGCCTGGTTATCGGGCGCGCGGCGCGGTCCGCGTGGGCTCGATGGTGGGAATTGTTCCATACAACATCATCCAATGACGAGAATAATCAGCACATATTCATTGTAGCTGCCTGCTCCTGTGAATGCTTGCTGCTGGCGCAACCTCAAGGGCGTGTTCACATCAAAGTGAACTAAAGTTATAGAGGTGCGAGGGCGCACGATCGACGGCCGACGGTGGGCATAAGGCCCGCAGATGAGGAGGTTCCCATGGCAGATCGCGGCATCGTTGCGGTGTTCGGCAGCATGAACATGGACCTTTCGGTGGCGTGCGAGCGCATGCCGCGCGCGGGTGAGACCGTCGGTGGCAGCGGTTTTATCACCAACGCCGGTGGCAAGGGCGCTAACCAGGCCGTCGCCGCCGCGCGCATGGGTGCGCGCACGTGCATGATTGGCGCGGTCGGCCGCGACGCGTTTGGCGATGCGCTGGTGGCGGGACTTCGGGATGCCGGCGTGGGCGTTGAGTTTGTGGCGCGGCGCGACGACGTGGAGACGGGCACGGCGACCATCATTCGCTGCGAGGGCGACAACCGCATCGTGCTGTCGCCGGGCGCCAACCATGCACTCGCGGGCGAGGACGTTGCCTGCGCGCTGGGGCGTCTGGTGGCCGATGGGCTCGACGGAGACGCCAGCGATATTGCCCCGGCTGCCGGAAGCGTCTTTATCGCCCAGGGCGAATGTGACCTTGCAGCGACTGCCGAGGCGCTTTTCTGCGCTCACGAGCTGGGGTTCTATACGGTCTTTAATCCAGCGCCTGCCTGTGAGTTGCCTGCGGAGGCCTGGCCTGCGGTCGACTTGGTCTGCCCCAACGAGACTGAGTGCCAGGTTCTGACGGGTATCCTGCCCAAGGACGATGAGAGCTGCGCCGCGGCGCTCAATGCCCTGCTCGCCAAGGGTGCTGGAGCTGCGGTCATCACGTTGGGCGGCGCCGGCTCGGTTACGCTCGGCGATGGCGGTGATCTGCTGCGCATGCCGGCACTTTCGAGCACGGTAGTCGATACCACGGCCGCCGGCGATACGTTTATTGGCGCGTTGGCAGCGGCTCGCCTAGAGGGCTTGCCGCTCTTTGAGTGCATGGCGGCGGGTGCACGCGCCTCGGCGGTGACGGTGTCGCGCTTGGGCGCGCAACAGTCGATTCCCACGCGCGCCGAAGTTGAACATTGGTTTGGTTAAACGATAAAGACGGAGAAGCGGAGTAGAACAATGGCAATCAAGAAGCTGATCCTTGATCTGGATATGGGTGTGGACGATGCGATGGCGCTGGCCTATGCCATCGCGAGCCCCGAGGTGGAGCTCGTGGGCATCACCACGTGCTTTGGCAACGTGCGCGTCGAGCAATCGGCGCACAACTGCCTGGCGGTGCTCGACCTGTTGGGTCGTCCCGAGGTGCCGGTGTACCTGGGCGCCGATCGTCCCATTAAGGCGACTGAGCCCTATACACCGCCGGCGTCCACCACGCTCATCCATGGCAAAAACGGCATTGGCGGGGCGAGCGTGCCCGCGTCGCCGTATGAGCCGGTGGGGGCGACGTCGGCCGACGGTAACGCGGCGGTCGATTATCTGATCGATGCCGCGCGCACCTATGGCCCCGATCTGATCTACGTGGCGACCGGTCCGCTCTCCAACCTGGCACTTGCCTTGGAGCGCGATGCGGCGGCGATGATGTCTATCGGTCGCGTGGTCGTGATGGGCGGCGCCCTGACCGTGCCCGGAAACGTGAGTGCGGGCGCCGAGGCCAACATGGCAAGCGATCCCGAGGCGGCCGATGCCGTGCTACGTTCGGGCCGCAAGCTCACCATGGTGGGCTTGGACGTGACGCATCGCGTGGTGCTTACGCGCCGCGACATTGCCGGCTGGACGGGCTCGGGCACCATGGCGGGCTGCGCATTTGCGAGCATGGTCGAGCACTACATCGGTTCGTACGAGATGAACGCTCCCTACCTGGGCGGTTGTGCGCTGCACGACCCCCTGGCCGTTGCCGTGGCGATTGACCCCACGCTCGTGGGCGCGCTCGGCTGCAATCTGCGCGTTGACCTGCTGGGCGAGTACCGCGGTCGCACCATCTGCGACGAGCACCGCCTGTCCGATCCCGACAAGAGTGCGCTTGTGGCGCTGACCGTGGATGCCCCGCGCTTTCTGTCCGAGTTCAAGGCACGCATGGCCCGTGTCCTGGGCTAAGTTGTCTTTTTGGACGGGGCTTTTTTGACTGGTATGATTGGTGCGACCATTCGAACCAGCTAAAAGAGCCCCGTCCCAAACTGACTACCGAGAGGAACTGCCATGGAGCGCATCGCGAGTTTTTCCGTTGACCATCTGCTGCTTGAGCCCGGCGTGTATGTGAGCCGCATCGACCGCGATCCGGCGACCGGTGCCGCCGTCACCACCTTTGATCTGCGCCTGACCACGCCCAACAAGGAGCCGGTCATGAACACGGCGGAGTGTCACACCATCGAGCATCTGGGTGCCACGTTCCTCCGCAATCATGCCGAGTGGTCGAGCCGCATTGTCTACTTTGGCCCCATGGGTTGCCGCACGGGCTTTTACCTCGTCGTGTTTGGCAAGGTGACGAGTGAGGAGATCCTGCCGCTCGTGCGTGAGCTGTTCGAGTTTGTTGCCGGCTTTGAGGGCGATGTCCCCGGTGCTGCTCCCGAGGAGTGCGGTAACTATCTGGACCAGAACCTTCCCATGGCTAACTGGCTCGCGCGCCGTTACCTCGACCGTGACCTGGCCGATATCGACGAGAAGCACCTGCATTATCAGCAGGCGTAAGGGCTTTATCGTCCAAAACGCGCGCATTAGGCGCCTTCGCTTGTGCGGGGGCGCCTTTTTGTTGAGTGGTCGGGATGAGCGTTCAAAATCGCTTATGTTTGTTCTAGAATGTTCGTACTGTCACATAAACGAACAGGAGTGAACATGCATATCTACTCTGTCAACGATCCCGAGTTCAAATCCTATGGCAACGTTTGGGATAACGTTCCGTTCGAGCTCACGTCGCCCGTGCTCGAGGCGCTCTCTGCCACGCCCATCCCCGAGGGCAGCAAGTACGTAGCAAGCGCGCCGGAGCTCGAGGGCGTCAAGGATGCCGACAAATTGGGTTTTCTCATGTTTGGCGGCCGCCCCTTCCAGCTCGGCTGGTGCAACGGGCACAACACACGCCTCAACTGCTTGGAGTATCACCGCGCCAGCGAGTTTAACCTGGGCGCCCGTGACTTTATCCTGCTCGTGGCGCATCGCTGGGAGATCGAGGACGGCAAGCTCGACACCGCTCAGGTCAAGGCGTTCCGCGTGCCGGCGGGTACGGTCGTCGAAGTCTTCAACACCACGCTCCACTACACGCCGTGCATGGTCGACGACGGCGGCTTCCAGGTGATGGTGGCGCTGCCGGCGGGCACCAATGGCCCGCGCCCCGAGGCTGCAGCCGACATGCCCGCAGCCGGCGACAGCTACTGCTACTGGAAGGCCGACAAGTGGGTTCTCTGCCACGCCGATAGCCCCAAGGCCGCCGAGGGTGGCTACGTAGGTCTCGTCGGCAAGAACCTCGACATCGCCGTGGACTAGGGGCTTTTGTCTCGATCTGTAACACCTGGCGGGCTAAATCGCCTCTACCTGTTACAGATTTAGACAAACTGTAAGGGACAGACCGAACAATCTCGATCTGTAACACCAGGCCCGGTTTTGGCCGCCTAACTGTTACAGATCAAGACAAACCGGCGCACACCACCACAAAGGTGCCTGTCCCCTTTGTGGTGGTGTGCGCCGGCAGGTATCAAAAAGTGTCAGACGTGGGCAGCTGCCGGGCGTCTGCGTGCGAAAAGAAGTATCGGCCTGCGTCGCTGTCGTTGGGCGAGGCCCTATTTGCGGGGATACTGAAACCACGACAAACTTCGACTGCCCGATTCACCTCATCAAGGAGTACGGCGGCTGGCGCAACCGCAAGCTCATCGACTTCTACAAGAACCTCGCGACGGTGCTCTTTACCCGCTACAAGGGTCTGGTTAAGTACTGGCTCACCTTCAACGAGATCAATATGATCCTGCACCTGCCGTTTATGGGCGCCGGCCTGCTCTTTGAGGAGGGCGAGAACCGCGAGGAGGCCAAGTATGTCGCTGCGCACAACGAGCTCGTGGCGAGCGCCTGGGCCACCAAGATCGCCCGCGAGATCGACCCCGATGCGATGATCGGCTGCATGCTTGCCGCCGGCACCTACTACCCCTACAGCTGCCGTCCGGGCGATGTGCGTCAGGCGCAGCTCGATAACCAGCAGAATTACTTCTTTGTGGATGTCCAGAGCCGCGGTTACTATCCGGCGTGGGCACTCAAGAAGTTTGAGCGCGAGGGCATCGACGTGGGGATGACCGACGAGGACAAGCAGATCCTCGCCGAGAATACGGTCGACTTCATCAGCTTTAGCTACTACTCCACCCGCTGCTCTGCCGGTGCCGACAACCCCGACGTGGAGAAGACCAAGGGCAATGCCTTCGCCGGCGCCAAGAACCCCTACCTGCAGCAGAGCCAGTGGGGCTGGACCATCGATCCCAGGGGCTTCCGCATCACGCTCAACGACATGTACGCCCGCTATCAGAAGCCGCTCTTCGTGGTCGAGAACGGCCTGGGCGCCAGGGATGTTGTCGAGGAGGACGGCTCCATCAACGACGACTACCGTATCGACTACCTGCGCCAGCACATCCAGGCCATTCGCGATGCCGTGACCGAGGACGGCGTTGACCTGATGGGCTATACCTCCTGGGGCTGCATCGACCTGGTGAGCGCCGGCACGGGCGAGATGTCCAAGCGCTACGGCTTTATCTACGTCGACCGCGACGACGCCGGCAGCGGCACCCTCAAGCGTTTCAAGAAGAAGAGCTTTGACTGGTACAAGCACGTCATCGAGACGAACGGCGAGGACCTGGCCTAAGGCTTTCCCAACAGCCACAGCCTCCTAACCAAAACGCCCGGCGAGCAGCTAATGCTTGCCGGGCGTTTTGGTTAGGAGGGCACTCATTGGGGACGTACTTAAATGAGTGCCCGCAGAATGAGAGTGGATAATCTCCCGTTTTTGGCTTGTTTGTGGGCTCAAAGTGGGAGATTATCCACTCTCGTCATTTGTAGTCATTGGGGACGTTCTTAAATGATTAGTCGCTGGGGACACTCCTTGCCGTCGGCGGATTTTGGGACATGTGGCCCGATTTTTGGGCCTATCTGTCGGTACACTAAAAGCACTATGGGTACCCGCGAGCGACATATCGGCCACGCGACCGCCCGATCCGCACCCGTGGCGGATCCCAGGGGCGGCAGGCTCTTCGCCATGCCGCGATTCCTTGTGGGCATATCGCATCGCGTATACCGCCACCGCGTCTTCGCCATCGCCGGCTCCATCGCCGCGCTGTTCCTTATCCTTTTGGCAGTCTTGCCAGCGCTGTTCGCCTCCGACCCCAAGCTTTCCAACACCGTGCCTGCCTTTGTCGAGGTGTCCGAAGAGGTCGTGGACGAGCTTGTCCATACGAGCTGCTTTCCGTTGCTTGTCGCCGCGGTTTCGTTTTCAATCTGGGGCGTTCTCACGTACCTGCGCTGCTTGGACTATGTGTTGCGCCGCCGCCTTGTTGCCATCGCTACCATCTGCACCCTGTGGATGATTGAGGTCATCTTTAAGTACAAATCATTCACGCCACACTATGCCACGCTGCTTTGGTACCTCTACTACGTGCCCATGACGTTCGTCCCGTTGCTCTATCAGCTGTGCGGCATGCGTCTCGCGGGCGTGGAGCAGCATCGCGCAGGTCGCCGCTACCGCGCGGCCCTGTGGATTGCGGCCGCCCTGCTTGTCGCGTTTGTGCTCACCAACGATTTGCACCGGCAGGTATTCCACTTCGACCGCGCAAGTGAAACCTGGAGCAACGACTACACGTATGGTTGGGGCTACTTTGTCTATCTGGCGTGGACGGCCTTTAACTTTGTCGCCTTTTTTGCCCTGGTGGGACGGTCCTCGTCTTATAGAATCCAGCGTTTTTCGGGCACGGCGGCGCTCGTGTTGCTGGGCGGCGCGTTCTTTGCCGTTTCATATGCCATGCGCGTGCCTTGGGCGTGGAAACTCAACTTTTCGCTGGTCTATTGCGTGCTGTGTGTGGTGACGCTCGAGATCTGCCTCGATTGCGGTGTCATCCCGTCGTATCACGATATCGCCGGCATCTTCGATACCCTGCCGCTCGACCTCAAGGTCCTGACGCGCGACTTGCAGGTGGCATATGCCACGCCCATGTCGGGATCGACGCCGCCGGGCGTGCGCGAGGAGCTTCGCGCGCAGGAGCACGGACGCGCCCATGCCTTTACCGTGGCGTCCGCCCCCGATGTGATGTATCGAGCCTTTCCGCTGCTGGGCGGATCGGCTCTCCTTGCCCAGGACGTCTCGGAGCTCAACGAGCTCAATCGCGAGTTGGCGCATCGGCGTATGGAGCTGCAGCGTCAAAACGAACTGCTCGCGGCCGACTACGACCTCAAGGCGCATTTGGCAGACCAGGAGGCCGAGGCCTTGCTCGTTCAAGATGTGGACCGGGCACTTGCTCGTGCGCTCGATGAGCTGTACGGCCTGCTGAGCTCGCTGCCTCCGCTTACCGACGAGGCGTCCTCGCATGAGCGTTACCGCATGCTGCAGTGCGCCAAAATGCTCGTCGCCTATTGCAAGCGCAAGGGCTCGCTCACGCTGGCGCAGCATGGGGAGAGCGGCTTTGACCGCGACCGTATCCAGCTGATTGCCAATGAGCTCGCAAGCGATCTGCGCACCATCGATGTCGACTGCGCTTCGATTATCGCCATACGCCGCCCCATGCACGCCAGCGCGGTAAGCGCGCTGTACGACTGCGTGTACGACTTTGCATTTTTTGCCTACACCGCCGATCATCCGGCGCTTATGTATCACCTGAGCGACCATGACTCGTGCAGTGTCGAGTTGCGCGCCACGCTCTTCTCCAACGACGAGGGCGATCTTTCGCAGACACCCGCCGCCCATGAGCTCGAGCTCGCGCTGCGGGGACGAAACGTGGCATATCGTCTTGAGGGCGAGCTCGGTCAGCTGCGCATGATCGTCTTGATGCCCCGGGCAGGTGAGTGACCATGCAGATTCCGCTCATCCCGCCTCAGATTGTCGCGCTCGACGTCGTCTTTGCCCTCGCGGCATGCTTGCAGACGATTCACGTTCCGCTCATCGCGTCACGTCGCTCGTCCTATAACCGCAAGGTGATTTGCGCCTACGAGGCGAGCCTTGTGCTTCACTTGATTATCTCGGCCGTTATCTTGTTTGGATCGAGTGCCTCGTATCTGGTGGCTCCGCTCTACGTTTGTGCCGAGGGAATGGGCGGGGTGCTGTGGCTCAACGCCGCGATCTTTGCCTATGGCGTTGCGCTTATGGTGCGCTATCGTCGCCCCGTTATGCTGATCGAGCTGCTGCTTGTTGCCGCTGTGACGCCGCCGCCGGTCCGTATCATGGGCTCGGCGTGGACCGCGGTTGTTATCGCGGAGGCGGCATTCTTCCTCTTCCGCTCCATCGCGGCGCTCCTAATGGACGTTCGCAATCGTCAGGAAGACATCACGGCGTTCTCGACGATCGAGACCATCAACGTGATTCCCGTGGGCATCCTGTATCTGGACTCGAGGGGCCGTCCACTGCTCATGAACCACTGCATGCGCAAAAACCTGGTGGAACTTCATATGCCCACCGATCTGGGTGACATGGGCAGCACATGGAACGACCTGCGCAAACTTAGCATGCAAATGCCCGAAAGCAGCGCTAATCGCGCCCATATCGACCTTGATCGCTTTGGCAGGGATCGGGCCGTGGTCGAGATCTCTCCTTCCGAGATTCGTCTGTTCGTGCGTGACTCCGTTACGGTCTCGGGCCGTCCGTTCGAGCGCGTCGTCGGCCTGGATGTAACAGAGTATGCGCATGCTCATGATCGCCTAGCGCAAGCCAACCACCTGCTTGAGCGTGCTGGCCAAGAGCTCCAGGCCCAGATCGAAGAAGTCAAAAAGGTTGCCGACAATGCGGCCTATCTGCGTATGCGCGCTCGCGTGCACGACGTGATCGGTCAGCGCCTGTCTATCCTCCATCGCTATCTGGAGCAGGGGCGCTTGGACGACGAGTCGCTCGAGCAGATCGACCCGTTGCTGCGCTCAATCGCCGCCGACCTGCGTCGTGACGGCGCCAGCGAGCCTTCGGAGCGGCTGGACGATATCGTCCACGCCTTTGGCCTGGTGAGCGTGCAGATCGATGCCGAGGGTGCACTGCCCCAGGACGCATGCGTCGCTGCGGCATTTTTGCAGATTATCCGCGAGGCCTCGACCAATGCCACCAAGCATGCGCAGGCGCATCAGGTCCATGTACGCCTGTGGCAGGAGGGGACAGATGCTGGCACCATCGCGCACATGACTATTTCCAACGACGGATCCCCGGCTCCCGTATCGTATCGCGAGGGAACGGGTATCCCAGGCATGAGGCATGTCGCGCAAGATCTGGGCGGCAGCCTGGAAGTCCGCCCCGCCCCGCCCTTTACGCTTGCGGTATCCATTCCGCTGAACTCGAACGCCACGGACCAAAGGAGACGCTCATGATTCGCGTGTTAATCGTCGAAGATCAGGCCATCTTGCGCGAGAGTCTCGCGCGCTCCGTTGGCGACCAGCCCGATATGACCGTTGTCGCCGCGATCGCCGATGCTTCCGAGGCCCTTGGCATCGTGCTCAAGGAGCGCCCGGACATGATACTGATGGACGTGTGCACCGAGCACGATTCCAACGGCATCGTGGCGGCGGCGCGCATCAAGGAGCAACTGCCCGAGTGCCGCATCATTATCATGACCGGCATGCCCGAGATCACCTTTGTCGATCAGGCGCGCGAGGCGGGCGTCGACAGCTTTGTGTACAAGAACGTCGGTATCGACGAGCTATTCGCCGTGATGCGCTCCACGCTGGCGGGCTACTGCACGTTTCCCAAGCCGCCCGAGAGCATTTTCTCGGGCACGGCGGCCCTCGATGATGTTGAGCTTTCGATTTTGCGCCTTGCCTGCGAGGGCAAGAGCCGTCGCGAGATTGCGGGCGAGCTGTTTATGAGCGAGGGCACCATCAAGCGCCGTATCTCGGAGATCCTGAGCAAGACCGGCTACGACAATATCATGCGCCTGGCGGTGCATGCGGTGACCGAGGGCAGCATCGTCCCCAACATGGAGCGCCCGTAATCGACGCCCTCGACCGCGCTTCGACGCTAAAAACAGGCCGCCTGTCGCTTCACATTTGAAAGCGGCGGGCGGCCTGTTTGCGTGGGCAGAGTGTTACCGGCACAAAGCGACGGGGCCGCAGGATCATTTCCTGCGGCCCCGCCTGGTGCCCGCGGATATATCCGCCAATCCGCGGCTGTCGATGTCTGTCAACTACGCGATAGTTGCGCTGTAGGAGGCGACGTCCTCGTAGGAATCGGTCAGATAGGCGTCGATGCCGATGGTCGTGTTGACCAGGCTGTCAAGGCTGTCGAGCTCGCCGCTCGAGAAGGTGAATTCCTCGGTGGCGTTGGTGCCGGGCATCAGGTGGGCCGAGAACCAAGGCTCCTTCATGGTACCGTTGACGTTGGTCTTGCCGCTGGGGGCGTAGAAGGTCAGGTCCTTGTCGCTCTTGTTGGCGATGTTGACGACAAAGCCGATGTCGCCCCACTCGTCCTTGAACTTCTCGGTGACGGTGATGGTGCACAGGTCGTCATCGGCAACGGTGACGGCGGGGGAGATTTCAATCTTCTGGACGTCGTCGTCTTCGACGGCCTCGTCGATCTCTTCTTCCTTCTCGGCCGCCTCGCGATCCTTCTTCACCGTGCCGGACAGGTCCTTGTCGGACTTGCTAAAGACAAGATTGCCGTCATCCTCTTCGAGGATGAGTTTGCCGTCCTTGAGCTTCATGTCATGCGACTCGTCTTCGGCGGTGATGGTTACGGTGGTGGCGTCCTTTGCCTCCCATTTCAGGTCGACGACTTCAAGGAACAGGTCGAGGGCGCCTGTACCGTCCTCATCGAGAATCAGGACGCAGTGGACACCCCAATCCTCGAGCATCTTCATGTACTCATCGGTCAGTTCTTCGCCCTCCAGGGTTCCACCCGAGAGTTCCCAGCTGCCGACGAAGTTGGCCTTGGGGTCTTTGCCGCCGCCGCTGCAGCCCGTCAGGGCAAAGGCGAGCGCAAGGACGCATGTCAGAAATGCGAGTACGGACTTTTTGAACGTTGTCTTCATGGTGTCCTCCTTTATCGAACGAAACCCATAGAAGCAAATGCGGGGGTGGCGGATCCCCCGCCAATTACCAGATAAAGGGGCTAGGGCCTGGGCGTTCCGCAGTTGCTGCAGAACTTGCCGCCGTTTTCGCTGCCGCAGTTGGGGCAGAACCACTTGGCCGTGCCGGGGCGGGGTGCGGGGCTGCCGCACTCGGGGCAGAACTTGCCGGTGTTGGTGGCGCCGCAGCTGCAGGTCCACGTGCCGGCCGCGGGAGCGGCGGCGGGAGCCGGTGCCGGGGCGGGGGCAGGTGCCGGTTGCGGGGCGGCCTGCTGCTGTGCCTGGCCGGCGGCGAACAGCTGGCTGGCGTTCATACCGCCCATGCCACCTGCCATGCCCATGCCCATAAAGCCTGCCATCGCGCCGTTGGGGTTGGCGGCTGCCGCGCGCATTGCGTCGCTCTGGGCGCTGGCGATGTTGGCTGCTGCCATGGTGGGATCGCGCATGACCGCAGCCTTCTGCAGGTCCTTGATCATCTGCTCGTCTTCTTGCGAGGCGGCGATGGAGTTAACGCCAAAGCTCACGATCTCGACGCCACGCAGGTCGCGCCAGTCGGCGGAGAGGACCTCGTTGAGCGCGCGGGCGAGCTCGGTGGTGTGGCCGGGGATGGCACTGTAGCGGATGCCCATTTCCGAGATCTTGGCAAAGGCGGGCTGCAGGGCGGTGAGCAGCTCGGACTTAAGCTGGCTGTCGATCTTGTCGCGCGTGTAGCTATCGGTCACGTTGCCGCACACGTTGGTGTAGAACAGCAGCGGGTTGGTGATGCGGTACGAGTACTCGCCGTTGCAGCGCACGGAGATGTCGACGTCCAGGCCAATGTTGTTATCGACCACGCGGAAGGGCACGGGCGAGGCGGTGCCGTACTTGTTGCCGATGATCTCCTTGGTGTTGATGAAGTAGACGCGCTGGTCTTTGCCCGCGTCGCCGCCAAAGGTAAAGCGGCTGCCGATATTGGCAAACGTCTCCTTGATGGAGTCGCCCAGGTTGCCGCTAAAGACGCTCGGCTCGCTGCCGGTGTCGAAGACGAACTCGCCGGGCTCGAGCGCGACTTCGATGATCTTGCCGTTTTGCACCACGAGCATGCCCTGGCCGTCGTTGACGGCGATGACGGAGCCGTTCGAGATGACGTTGTCCTCGCCGCGCGTGTTGGAGCTGCGGCCACCGGTGCGCTTGCTGCCCTTGCAGGCCAAGACGTCAGCGGGCATCGATTCGCAATAGATAAATTCCTTCCACTGGTCGGCCATGACGCCGCCGGCAGCACCCAATCCAGCTTTCAAGAGTCCCATGGTGATCTTCCTTTCTCGTCAAAGGCCGGGTGGTATTGGTCAGAATGGTTAATCGTCCTTGTTGTCCTTCATGACAACGGTGGTCTCGGTGTGGCTGAAGGTGTCGTGCTTCTCGGTCAGGTTGAGCTCGCCGCAATACTCATCGGCATGGGTTGCTTCGTTGGCCGTCTTGAGCTGGCCTACCAGTAGCACGTCTCCGATAATCACGATGATCAGTGGCGCGACGATGTTGATGAGGATGCCCTCGATATCAAAGGTGAGGTAGTCCGGATTGAAGGCGTTCCCGCCCATAAAGAGAATTTGGGAGAGAACAAATCCGATCACAAAGAACAGCACCGAGGCGATAGCGAGCTTGGGCTTGGAGCAGGGAAGCTCGCCGACCATGCGGCCGGTTTGGCCGTTCATGGCAAACAGGTAGCTCTTGCCATTCCACGAGGTGGAAAGCATCCACACGGGGAACAGGGCGTAGTCGCTGTCTTCCCAGGTGTAGTCGAGCTGCTTGCTTTCGACTGTGGCATCGTCATATTCGTCGACGACGGTCTCGCGCAGGGCCGAGATTGTGCTCTCCTCCATGCGGTGCTCGGCGCGCGCCTTACACGTCTCGCAATCCTCATCGTAACGGTTGGCGATGTAGCCGGGCATATATGCGACCGAGAACGGGCGCAGCGCGTCGTAGTCAAACGGCTCGATGGCGTCCATGTGGCCGTCGGGCATCTTGGACGATCCGTCGACGGGCACGCGCTTAAACGAGATATTGCCCTTGCGATAGGCATCGTAGTGGTCGGTGGTCGTGACGGTGCGGTCGGATTCCTCGGTCACGGTCTCGTTGGTCGCGTCAAAGTACACTTCGCCGTCAACGCGGGCACCGTAGAGCCAAAACGGCACGTAGACACCTTGGGCCTCGTCGATGTGGTTGCCGGTGACAAAGCTCTTGGGCAGCAAGATCTTGCCCTTGTAGTGTTCCTTGAGTGCGGCCGTGACGTCATCGCGCCCGAGCTTAAATGGAATCACCAGGTCGGGCGAGAAGTCGCCCGAAAGCTGACCGGGCGCTACGGCGGAGTTGCCGCAGTACGGGCAGGTGGTGACAGCGACGGTGCCGTCGGACACGAGCTCGGCGCCGCACGACGAGCAGATGTAACCGGCGTTTTGAGCCAGCTCCTGCACGGCATCGTCGACAGCAGGCTTGGGGGCCGCGGCTGCGGCATCGGCTTTGGCATCTGCCTTGTCCTGGCGCTCGCGATAGAGGGCCTCGACTTCTTCGACTTCAAAACGCGAGTCACAGTAGTCGCAGACGAGCTTTTGCTCGGCACTGGCAAAGTGAAGGGGGCCGCCACACGCGGGGCATTGATAGTTGACGCTCTCGAAGGCCATGATCGGTCCTTTCGCTGCCGGAGGCTATGCGCCGATGGCGCCGCCGCAGTATTCGCAGCGCCCGCTGGCATCGGGAATGGTGGTGGCTCCGCAGAAGGGGCAGGTCACCGCGGTCTTGGGGGCCTTGGCGGCCACGACGCTGTCGCGCGTCTCCTGGCGCAGCTGCACCAGCGCATCGCGGACTTCGGTTGCCTGGCGCTTGGCCTCGCGATATTCGATGGAGCCGCGCTGATCGATGATGGAGTCGTTCACGCGCAGGTTGATCTCGGTAAAGTACGGCGTGTTGACGTGGATGGTCAGATTAAAGTCGTAATCCAGGTCGTAGCGCGGCGGGTTGTAGCTCTCGCGCTCGCCGTCCTTGGTCTCGCGATAGATCTCGGTGCGCTGCTCGTCGATATCCATATCGCAGCCGAGTACCTGCGAGAACTCGATGATGTCGGGATTGGCGTCGCGCCAGCGGCTCTGCGAAGTGATGATCAGCAGGCCCGCGTCCTCATCGAGCATAATATTGGTGCGCCCGGCAGAAAGCGTGCGCGTGGGGTTGAACGAAGACAGGCGTTCGGCGTTGGCCTCGCGGTAGGCGAGTTGCTCACGGATATCGTCCGCGGTGCTGGAGCGATAGCCGTGAAAGTAGGGGGAGAGCTTGCCGGCGCACTCTTTGCACAGGTAGCCTTCATTGATTTTTGTCTTACCTAGAAGTCCCAGCTCGGTACCGCAAATCGCGCACTCTTTCTTCTCGAACATCTTGTCAAAGAAGCCCATGGCTGCCTCCCATCAACAGGTAGCGTGTGTCACTTTTGATGATGGGGGAGTGTGCGATTCTTCGCGATACCCAGACGGCTCAAGGAGTCTCCACAACTGGGACACATGGCCCATTTTTGACTAGTCGTTGGGGACGTTCTCAAACGACTAGTCGCGGGGGACACTCTTCGGCCACTCATTGGGGACGTACTTAAATGAGTGGTAGTTGGAGACACTCCTGGCCGAGCTAGAGATCGCGCGCGTCCCTTCTGGTCCATGCGGCTCAAAATCGCGGCGTGATGTGGACGGCTGGGGTCGAATTGGCAACATTTCGAGCCTGGCTTCGATATTGAGACTGGTTCTTTATTAAAATAGATTTCCAGACAATTGAGCGGCTGGGGGGTTAACCATGAGGGGCATGGGAGACACAACCGCATATTTGCGTCGGGGCATTCGGGAGATTATATGCCTGGCGCTGTTCTTCTTCACGTTTTTGGCGTGCGAGTATCTCTTTGATGTGCGCATGGCCGAGTTCGTGCCATCGAGTGAGGTCGTCATCTACGAGAGCATCGTTGTCGGCGCGAGCGTGATTGGCTTTTTCGTGCGCCCATTTCTGTACTATCGCCTTCCCCAGACGATCGATGCGACGAGCGATATTACAGGCGTGCTGTTGGTATCGGCGTTGCTGCTGATGATTACGGCAGTGCGGTTTGAGGTAGTAATTGCCGGCGGCCTGGTGGCGTGCTGCGCCCTGGGCTATTGCGGATCGACCGCCCATGCCAATCTTGCGCGGCGTTTTGCGCAGACGCCCTGCTTGGCGCGCGCCGCCGCACTTTCTTACGCCATGGGCGTTCTGGTGCAGGTTCTCAACCACATGGTGATGCCTGTCGGCATTCCTCAGCAGGCTGTTCTGGTCGTCTGTGCGATCGCGCAGGTGGCGTTGCTCCACGGTGCCCGACGCGCCAAGCTGCGCGACGAGTCCGATCCCAACTTTGAACCCAGTGCTGCCGGGCTTTCGGTAGATGCTCTGGAATATGGCGCCAAGTGGCATGACGATCCCGAGGCAAAGGCGGCATTCCGTCGCGCCGTAGTTCGCCTGACCGTGGCGACGGCGTATCTTTCCAGCGTATTCGCCGCTCTCAACGCGGGCTTCACGACCCTGCATGCTGTCGGAGCCGTCGATTTGGGCGATTGGCCGCGCCTGCTGCTTGTCGTGAGCTCGTTGGTCGCTGGCGCACTATTTGACCTGCACGGCCGCTCGTATATGAATATCGGCATGACGTGTGCCGCCATACTGTCCACGCTTTCGTTCTTTGTGCTCATCGTCGATGGCAATGGCGGCAACGAGCTTGCTGCCACGATCATCTTTTATCTGGGCTCGGGCTTTTTCGTGGTGTTCTTTACCACAAAATATGCCGCCGTCTCGCTCTATGCGCGCTGGTCATATTTTTGGCCGTGCATGGGTCGCGTCGTCAACAACGTGTGCTCGATGCTCGTGACGGCGCCGGCGGTGGCGATCATCTCGAGTCAAAACGTGCTGGCTGCGGTCGGTGCGGCGCTCGTGATGTTTGTGGGCATTGCGATTACGCTGCTGGGGCAGTTGGGGCAACGAGCCGATGATGCCGTGATGCAGGATGGCCTGCCGCTTGCCACCGACGATCTTGGTGGGGATCTTGCGCCCACATGCTCCGACTCCGAGCCCGTGGAAGCAGCGGAGCTCACGTCCGATGAACGCCTTGATGCCTTCGTCGCCACCTTTGGGCTTACAGAGCGCGAGCGCGATATTCTTGAGGTCTTGGTCGTTTCGGACCAGAGCGTTCAGGACATCGCCACAACGCTCTTTCTTTCGCGTTCCACGCTCTATCGTCACATTTCCTCGATCAACAAGAAGACCGGCACCGCCTCGCGCGTGGCCCTCATCAACTTCTTCTGGTCCTGGACGCCCAAGGACTAGCTAATCTCCCAATAAGTTGCGGTGGAATAGTCCCTAAATTAAAGTCACGGGGCTTTAAACAGGAACTATTTCACCGCAACTGCTGGGGGGATAGACTGCGGCGGCGGCAGAGGCAACGGCAGCGGCGTTGGCAGCTGTGGTAGTGGCAACGGCAGCTGGCAGGGTGTTTTCCGTCTACTTGCTACAGCAGCTCGCCGTGGCGGGCAATGTAGCGGCGCTTCGCCAGCTGGGTGAGCGCGATATAGGCGGTAACGATGCCAATGAGCAGCCCAAAAAAGCTCGTGGGCAGCGGCATGAGGCCGAGCGCATCGGCGATGGGGCTTGCCGGCAGCCAGGTGACGAGCGCCAGGCCCAGCACGGTAAGAACGCACAATGCGGGCGCGGCGTGGTCGCGCGGGCTCGGCAGATGCGGGGAGCGCAACATGTGGACCACGAGTGTCTGCGACCACATGGACTCGACAAACCAGCCGCTCTGGAAGAGCGCAGCAAAGGTCGCCATACCCGCGACGTCGCCCGCGGTGGCAAGCTCGGACCAGCTTGCGTCCACGGCGGCGGGGCACACGACAAAGAAGAGCGCGGCGAAGGTCACGATGTCAAACAGCGAGCTCACGGGGCCCAGCTCGAGCATAAAGCCCTTGATGGACGCGGCGTCCCAGGCACGCGGGCGGGCAGTCCAGGCGTCATCGACGGTGTCCCACGGCAGTGCGATGCACACGATCTCGTAGACCAGCGACAGCAGTACCAGCTGCAGGGCGCTCATGGGCAAAAACGGCAAGAACAGGCTCGCGACGGTCACGGACAGCACATTGCCAAAGTTGGAGCTCACCGTGGTCTTGAGGTACTTGAGCAGGTTGCCGTAAGTGCGGCGGCCTTCGATGATGCCGCGCTCGAGCACGCCCAGGTCCTTCTGAAGCAAGATGATATCGGCGGATTCCTTGGCAATATCGACGGCCGAATCGACCGAGATGCCGCAATCGCTCGCACGCATGGCGGCGGCGTCGTTGATGCCGTCGCCCATAAAGCCCACGGTGTGGCCGAGCATCTCGCGCATGACACGTACCAGGCGCGCCTTCTGCAGCGGCGAGAGCTTGGCGAAGAGGTGGGTTTTCTCGGCGCGCTTGGCAAGTTCGGCGTCATCGAGCGCATCGATCTCGGAGCCGAGCAAGACGTTGCTCGCATCGATACCAATCTGCTCGCAGACGGTGGCGGCGACGCGGTCGTTGTCGCCGGTTAGGACCTTGACCGCCACGCCCTTGGCCTCGAGGGTGGCGACGGCGCCCGCGGCACTTGCTTTGGGCGGATCGAGGAAGGCCAAAAAGCCCATCAGCACCATGTCGCACTCGTCGGCGATGCCAAACTCGCCCACGCAGCGCGGATTGGTCTTCTGCGCCACGGCAATTACGCGTAGGCCCTCGGCGTTAAGTCCGGCGATCTGCTTGCGAATCTGGGCGAGCTTCTCGTCGGTGAGCGGCTGAGCGATGCCATCGATCTCGACAAAGGAGCAGATCTCGAGCATTTCCTCGGCAGCGCCCTTGGTAACCATCTGGGTTTTGCCTTGGGCGTCGGCGACAACTACGCTCAGGCGACGGCGCGAGAAATCGAAGGGAACCTCGTCGACCTTGGTGTAGCGGTCGCGCAGGCTCTGGCCCAGCATGGAATCGGGTGCGACGGTCGAGGGCGTCACATCGGCACGGTCGATTACGGCCAGGTCGATAAGATTTTTGAGGCCGGTCTGGAAGAAGCTGTTCAAAAACGCATGGCGCAGCACGCGCGCGTCCTCGTTGCCATCGGTGTTGAGGTAGCGCTCGAGCACGATGCGGTCTTCGGTGAGGGTGCCGGTCTTGTCGCAGCACAGGACGTCCATCGCTCCGAGGTTTTGAATCGCCGGCAGCTCCTTGACGATAACCTGGCGACGGGCGAGGTCCTTGGCGCCCTGCGACAGGCTCGTGGTCACGATGACGGGAAGCATCTGCGGCGTGATGCCCACGGCCACGCTCGTGGCGAACAGCAGCGCGTCGATGACGTTGCCCTTGGTGGCGGCGTTGATGGCAAAGACGGCCGGCGCCATAACGAGCATCAGGCGCACCAGCAGCATGGAGACGCTCGAGACGCCGCGGTCAAACGCGCTCTTTTCGCCGCGCCCGTTGAGCATCTTGGCGATGCCGCCCAGGTAGGTGTCCGAGCCGGTGGCAACGACAAGCGCCATGGCGGCGCCGTTTTGCACGGAGGCGCCGGCAAAGACGATGTTCTTGCAGGCAGAGAGTGGCAGTGCGGAGCCGTCGGCGCCCTCGACGACGGTGACGGCGGTGGTCTTCTCGACGGCCTCGCTCTCGCCGGTGAGTGCGGACTCGATCACAAACAGGTCGCGCGCGGTGATGATGCGGGCATCTGCCGGCACCATATCGCCGGCAGAGAGACGGATTACATCGCCGGGGACGAGCTCGTCGAAGGGGATCTCGATGCGCTCGCCGTCGCGCAGGGCGGTGCAAGTGTTGGAGACCAGGTCCTTGAGGGCCTCGGCCGCATTGCCGCTGCGGGCTTCCTGGATAAACTTCATGCCGCCCGATACCAGCAGCATGGTGCCGATGACGATGACCGTGGAGGGGTCGCGCTGCGGTTCGGGCACGGCGAGCACGTCGATGTAGAGCGAGACCAGTGCGAGCGCGGCGAGGATGCCGGCGAAGGGATCGATGAACGCGTCGGCGATGCGGCGGGCGAGCGTTTTGGTCGTTGCCTCGATGGTGTTGGGGCCGACGGCGTTCAGGCGCTCAGTTGCCTGCTCGACGGTGAGGCCGTTTGCCGTGGCGTCAAGTAGTACGAGGGCGTCCTCGGCACTATGGGTGGCGGCGAATATGGTGTTCTTGGACAGGCCGGTATGAGCGGCAGGGCGCGCCGTGCGGCGGCGCTTGGAGATGGCTTCGAGTACCGTGACGGTTTTGAGCATCAGCATAGGGTCCTCCTTGTTGAGGGGAGTTAGCGTACGTGTCGTATTTGCTTCAAAAAACCTAGATGTCGCTCACGTCAAGCTCTTGAGCCCACAAAGGGTGCAGCGCGCCTTTGCGGTGGTTTTGGCGATCTGCCGGTGGCGTTTATGCGTGTGCGGAGTCCTCGCGGCGTGCCGAGGGCGACATGCAGGTTTTTCGACTAGGACTGCCTTCCATGGCACACCTCCTAAAGGCTGAGCGCAGCGCGCTTTGGGTATCTCGTACCCCTTTTTAATCCGCCCGTATTCTTGATGAGGGGGTTTGACATGTCAACCCCATTGTTCGGAAAACCATTCCCCCTGACAAAGCCTTTACAGAATGCCGTGGCCCCAAAGCGCGCCCGCATCGACGCTTCGCCTGCGCTAAACTGGAAGGCACGTACGCGATTACGAGAGGAGCCCGCATGGAGGCTTACAAGCAAGAGTTCATCAAGTTTATGGTTGAGTCCGACGTTCTTAAGTTCGGCAGCTTTACGCTCAAGAGCGGCCGTCAGTCCCCGTTCTTTATGAATGCCGGCGCTTACGTGACGGGCTATCAGCTCAAGAAGCTGGGCGAGTATTACGCCCAGGCCATCCACGATAACTTTGGCGACGACTTTGACGTCCTGTTTGGGCCGGCCTACAAGGGTATTCCGCTGGCCGTCGTGACCGCAATTGCCTACCACGAGCTGTACGGCAAGGAGGTCAAGTACTGCTGCGACCGCAAGGAGGCCAAGGACCACGGTGCCGATAAGGGCAACCTGCTGGGTTATGAGCCCAAGGACGGCGACCGTGTGGTCATGGTCGAGGACGTTACCACCAGCGGCAAGTCCATCGACGAGACCTATCCCAAGGTCAAGGCTGCTGCCGATGTAGAGATCAAGGGCCTGATCGTGTCCCTCAATCGCATGGAGGTCGGCAAGGGCGGTGTGACCACCGCTCAGAAGGAGATCGAGGCAAAGTACGGTTTCCCCGTCGCGAGCATCGTTTCCATGGCCGAGGTCGTCGAGACCCTCTACAACCACGAGATCGACGGCAAGGTTGTCGTCGATGACGAGCTCAAGGCCGCCATCGATGCCTACTACGAGCAGTACGGAGCACAGGAGTAGTAGTTACGCGGGTTTACCAACCCGCGTAACGGCTCGACGCTGCGCGGGCCGCATTTGGACAATCTGACGTTCAACTTCAAGGGCGCGACCAGAAGGTCAGCGCCCTTTCGTTTCACGTCACCTTGTCTCAAATGCGACCCGCTCGCTGTCGTTGCCAGAACATCGGGGTACTCATTGGGGACAGACTTACACTCATTGGGGACAGACTTACACTCATTGGGGACAGACTTAAATGAGTGCCTGCAAAATGAGCGTGGATAATCTTCCGTTTTTGGCCGGTTTGTAGTCATTGGGGACGTTCTTAAATGACTACTCAGGATGAGCGTCCAAAAATCCGCGCTCGTTCGATTGGCGCATGTCTACGCAGCGTAGGTTGTCGAGCCTGGCCTTCAAATGGATACTGACTGTCGAACCGGTTCACTCCATTTCTTCAATTTGATTGGACAGCCCATGAACCAGACACGGCAAACCAATGCTTCCCATACTTTTTTGGCAGCGCATGTCATCAAGCGGCTGCGCGAAGAGCGCGGCCTCACCCAGCGCGCCCTGGCGGAAAGCCTTGGCGTGACCGATAAAGCCGTCAGCAAGTGGGAATCCGGCCGCGGCCTTCCCGACATTTCCCTCGTTGGGCCTTTGGCCCAGAGACTCGGCATAAGCGTGGCTGAGCTTTTGGCTGGTGACATTCGGGCCAACGCCAACCGTGCAGGCAATATGCTCAAAGGCGTCTTTTACGTTTGCCCTATCTGCGGAAACGTTGTGCACGCGCTCGGAGAAGGCAGCTTTAGCTGCTGTGGCTCCACGATGTTTCCCCAGGAGGCCGAAGAGCCGGACGCGGACCACGCCTTTTCCATCGAGCGCATCGAGGACGATTGGTACGTCACGCTCGATCATCCCATGACCAAGGATCACTACATTAGCTTTGTGGCATATGCGACTATGGATGGCATCTGCTTTAAGAAGCTCTATCCAGAGCAATCGGTGCAGCCGCGCTTCCATATTACCGGGCGCGGCAGGATATATCTTTACTGCAACCAACACGGACTCTTTACGTCGCTGACGCCTCGCAAATAACGGCTGTCTATCCGCCCTCCTCATGCGTTCCCAGGGGACCCAAAATGAGCGTGGATAATCTCCCGGTTTTGGCCTGTGCGCGGGCTCAAAGTGGGAGATTATCCACGCTCGTTAGGTTAGTGTCCGAAAATCCACGCTCGTCGCTACTTGAGCCCGGGCAGGCGGGTGTAGGGAAACGACCGCTCTAAGAACTCGGAGCAGCGGGCGTAATCTTTGGCAAAGTAGCTGCTGTAGAGCGAATCGAGCACGTATTGCACGGCGATGTGGCTGGCGAACTGTGTGATGCGATGCGTCATGCTCTCGTGATCGCTCACCATGAGATAGGCGGCAAAGCCGGGGTGAATGCGGGCGCAGTACGGTGTGCCGATGACGATGACCGAGACATGTCGACTGCTGAGGATTGGCAAGATCTCCCTGAGGTTGGGGGCAAGGCCGCTGTAGGAGATAACGATTGCCACATGGTCGGGGCCTGAGGCGAGCAGCGCCGTTCGCACCTGGGCTTCGACGCCGCCGTAGCACGTTGTGCTTTTACCGGCTGAGAGCAGGCGGTCGCGGAACATTCCCGCTGGATACAGATTATGCGAGCCCGTGAAAATATCGACCTGTCGGGCGTTCGCGATGAGCGTGGCAGCGTAGTCGAGCTGTGCGGGGTCGAGCAGCTCCTGCGTCTCGGCCAGCGTGGTCTGGTAGAGTCCTTCCATACGCTCCATGACCTGCGCAGGGGTGGAGGTGGCATCGAAGGGAAAGTTGATATCCACGTCGCGGCGGTTTCCCGCCTCGGTTGTCAAACGAATAAGCTCGACCTTGAGATCCTTGAAGCCCTCGAGCCCGAGCTTTTTGCAAAAGCGGTGCACGCTCGCAACGGAAACGTTGGTGCGCGCGGCAAATTCCTTAATAGAGAGCCCGCGGATGTCCTCGCCCATGGCAAGGGCTGCAATACCGAGCTGTTGCTCGGTAGGGGTAAGGCCCTGCGCCTCGGAAATCTTGCGTTTGATATCCATGCGAACCCCCACACTCGCCAAACCTGCCAAAAAGGAACGGGTTTATTTTGGCACGTTTCGGTCGGTATCAGGAAGTGTCAGGGACGGGGCGGCGGCGGTCCGTGGGCGCGAAAAGAAGTATCGGGTTTGGCGTGCCCGCTTCTGCCCGTTCCGTGCGCAGACGATACTCGGCTTATCGAGGGTTAATCGACAATAATGAGTGCCACTGGGGAAAAGGTTTTGGGAAGGGCTTGGAAGGGCTCTCGATTCGAGTCCTCACCTTAGTTTTCAGACCATTTGGCACTATAATCACCATAGGCATGCGCAAAACGTTGCGCTTAATCAAGAGGAGAAAACGTATGGGTCTGTTTGACATGTTCAAGAAGAAGGCTGAGCCCGCGGCTGCCGCTGCTCCGTCCTCCATCTCTGCTTCTGCCGGCGCCGACGTGCTGTGCTCGCCCGTCAAGGGCAAGGTCATCAAGATGGCCGACGTGCCCGATCCCGTCTTTGGTGGCGAGGTTCTGGGCAAGGGCTGCGCCGTGTGGCCCGAGGACGATCTGGTCTACGCTCCCTGCGACGGTAAGGTGACCGTCACCATGGGTCACGCCGTGGGTCTGCAGTCCGATAACGGCATCGAGGTTCTGGTGCACGTTGGTGTCGATACCGTTAACATGAACGGCGACGGCTTCGAGGGCTTCGTCAAGGCCGACGACGTCGTGAAGGCTGGCCAGCCCATGCTCAAGATCGACCGCGCCAAGATCGCCGCTGCCGGCTACAAGGACTGCGTCGTCGTGGCCGTGTCCAACACCGCCGAGTTCGCCGATGTCGAGCTCGCCGTCGAGGCTGACTCCGCTGTCGCCGCCGGCGATGCCATCGTCAAGGTCGTCCGCAAGTAAGTTGCGGCAACATAAGGATGTGCAAGGGTGGTCGGGTTATCCGGCCGCCCTTTTTTATTACAATGCGGCGGAACGTTTTATTGCGCGTTGGGCGGAACGGTAAACCGTTCGGACGTTAAATCGAGCCGACTGCGCCTTTGCTTTGCCGGGGGTGTTCGTTAGCGGCTAGTATGGCCTTATTGTTACGACGTGCACCGCGTCGGGAAGCGCGGTGCCGCTTGTTGGGAGGAATGTCATGAAGAAGAAGCTGCTGCTTGCGCCCCTGATGGCTGTTTTGGTCGCGTGCGTGGTTGTGCTTTCCGGCTGCGGAGGTCCTTCGGTTGAGG
This sequence comes from uncultured Collinsella sp., assembly GCA_900544725.1. GTDB lineage: Bacteria > Actinomycetota > Coriobacteriia > Coriobacteriales > Coriobacteriaceae > Collinsella. The sequence continues at coordinate 9,942 of UQWK01000021.1, read as the reverse complement.
AACTCATCACCGAGGATCTTACGACGCAGTTTGACGAGGTCAAGAACGGTGGCGACGACTTCCTCGCCGGCCTGGAAGAGGCCTCGGGCGACGAGTTCGAGCAGCTGGGCATCGATCCCAAGGAGTATGCCAAGAGCTATCTCGAGGGCTTTGACTACAAGATCGGCGACGTGACGGTCGACGAGGACAAGGGTACCGCAACTGCCGAGGTCACCATTACCTGCAAGTCCATGAACCAGATCGTTGAGGATTTTGCCACCCAGTACCAGGAGAAGGTTGCCGCGCTCGATTCGATGCCTTCCGATGACGAGCTGTACAAGATGGCCGGTCAGGTTATGGTCGATGTGACCAAGGCTGCTAAGACCAAGGACACCAAGGTCACCTTCAAGTACTCCTGCAATGACGACGGCGAGTGGTCTGCCGACGATTCTGCAACCAACGAGATGATGAATGCCATGATGAGCTAGGGGGGGTTACGCGGTTTTGCCAAACCGCGTAACTGCTCGACGCTGCAAGCCCGCCAGAGCGGCAATCTGCCTTTCAACTTCGGCGGCATGACCAGAAGGTCAATGCCGCCTCGTTTCAAGGCACCTTGCTCGCTCTGGCGGGCTTTCGCTGTCGTTGCCAAAACAGCGACGTTCCCTTGGCTGGCTTAGGTGGCACTTGTAGTCATTGGGGACGTTCTTGTTTGACTAGTCGTTTAAGAACGTCCCCAATGACTAAGGTTGCTTTGCGCCAGCGTTGCATCGTGGGTGGTCGGGAAAATGCGACCCGGTTTTTGGCCGAATAGTGGGTCGCGGTTTCCGGATGGGGTGGGTTGCGGAAAGTGCGACCCGGAATATTGCTCCAAAACGGGATGCCGTTTCCCCGACGGGGCTCAAGCGGAAAGCGCATCCCATTCCGGAGCTCCAAAACGGGATGCGCTTTCCTCGCGGAAGAATTGTCGCAGCCGCGTTGAGCGGCGGCTTCGTTACTCGTCCAGAATCAGCGCCGCGAGCTCTTCCTGGGTGTCCACCACGTAGTCGGCGCCAGCTGCTTCGAGCTCTGCACGGCCGCGGAAGCCCCAGCTGACGCCGGCGCTCTTAAGGCCGGCGTTGTGGCCGGTCAGAACATCGACATTGGAATCGCCCACATAGAGCGTGGTTGCCGGATCGGCGCCCAGCTCCTCCATCACATGCAGCGTGACGGGCGCTTCGGGCTTAGGCGGAAACGCATCGACACGGCCCTGCACCAGCGCAAAGTGCTCGGAACCAAAGTATTTCTCGATAAGCGGGGCTGCCGAAATATGGTCCTTGTTGGTGAGCACGGCAAGTTGAACGCCCGCTGCGCGCAGACGGTCGAGCATCTCAATCGTGCCGGCGTAGGGTGAGGTATGGTCCTCCTTGTGCTCGCCGTAATAGGCCCTAAACTCGGCAAGCGTCTGCTCAAACATACGGCCGTCGCCCGCGTACTCGGCGGGCATAAAGCGCTCAACCAGCTTAAGCATGCCGTTTCCCACCTTGTAGCGGTACTCGTCCACGGCAAACGTGGGCCAGCCGTGCATCTCGCAGGTGTGGTTGCCGGCGGCCGCCAGGTCCTCGAGCGTGTTGAGGATGGTGCCGTCCAGATCAAAGATCACATGGGAAAAAGCTGCTGCCATGAAAGCTCCCGTCATTGGGTTTAAAACGCACCTCATAATACTGGCTTCCGCGTCGGGCGTGCTTGGAATCTGAACATCTCCAGGGATATCAGGTCGCATCGCGCCAGCCGTGCGATTCCGCCCTAGCAAATTCTCGGCAGCTGCTCTCCTACGAGCATGTCGAGGATGCGGGTCGAGCCCCCTACCCGATATCGTGCGTAAACGCAGCCAGAAACTCCTCGAACGTGTCGGTCTGCATGAGCCTCATCGTTGTCTCTACCGAGGAGAACACCTCAATAATCAGGTCGAGCACATCTCTAAAGAGCCCCATGTCCTCCTGCGCGATGCCTATGAGCAGCACAAACCGCACGTCGTGGCGTCCCCAGGGAATCGGGGCGTCATTGTGGGCCACGGCGATAAACGAACGCTCGGGATACACCGAGATCGCGTGGGGTATGGCAAGGCTGTCGGTAAACGCCGTCGACGAGACGCTCTCACGCAGATGCACGTCAGCGATATACTCGGGCGTTGCGAGCCCCTGAGCGGCCAAAAGTTTCCCCATTCGGTCGATGCAGCTTGTAGCGTCGTCTGCGTCCACGTTGCGTATAAACAGCCCCGGCTGCAGCAGACGCCCCAAAAGGCCCTGGGCATAGAGGCGCCGTCGACGCTCTTGAATGGCGCAAAGCCGGTCGCGGATCTTTCGCACGTTTTGCTTAGTGAGGATGGGTCCGATCAAGATTTTGGTGCTGCCGCCGCAAACCGGCACGTCGATGGTGGTGACCACCACGTCGCACTCGGGAGGATCGGCCAAGTAGTTATCGCAACTCATCACGGCAACAACACTTATGTCGTCGCCAAACTCGGCCTTGAGGTCGTCGACGAGCCTGCGTGCAAAATCGTGGTACTCCTCGATAATCACCGTGCAGGTGATGGCGCCATCGGGTGCAGAGAACTTCTCAAAATAGGCGCCGATGTGAAAGGCGATAAATGCGATTTCGTTCTCGCCCACCTCAACATCCATGGCGGTCGAAAAGCGGTGGGCGATATAGACCGCCATGTCGTAGACCGGTGCGTACTCGCTTTTGATCTGCGCGGCGAGCGGGTTGGGGTAGCTTACGTGGTAGATAGCGCGCTGGTAGGCGTTAAACATATGCAGGACGAGCTGCAGGCGCATAGGCTCGTCGATAAAGCGTGGTAGGTTGTAGCGCTCGCCGCACTCGTCGAGAATTCCCAGGACCATGTCCACAAAATCGCGGTCGATGATGCCCGCGAGCTCCTCGCGGTTGAGGTCGCCAAAATCGCAACGCTCGACGGAAAGCGCCAAAAGCAGCAGGATCTGCTGAAAATCGGTGCGCGGAATCGCGCAGCCAAACTGCTTCTCAAAGTAGGCGGCGATGCGCTGGGCGCAGTGCGTGATCTGCTCGCGCTGCCCGAGCTGCTCCACTAGGCCGTCTCCGTCGATGACGCCGTCTACCTCGCTGAGCTCGTTGTTCGAGGTGAGCCTGATGATGATCACCAGCAGGTGCATAAGCAGGTTGGAGAGTGCGTAGTCGTTGATAAACAGGTCCGAGCGCTGACATATCTCGACCAAGCTCGAGAGGGTCGCCTGCACGTCAAAGCCGGGAAACATGTTCTCGAGCGTCTTGGTCGAGGTGAAGTATCCATAGGAATTGTGGGTGGCTATATGGCCGAGAAGCTTGCGCTTGTCGGCCTCGCGCCCCGTAAGCGTCATACGGTAGTCGTGCGTCTCGACATTGAGGCCAAATTGTCGCACGAGCGCGCGCACCTGTGGCATCACGGAGCTCTGAAACGTGCTCTCGCTGATAAAGAGCTCATCGGAGATATCAAAGACGGAGAGTCCACCGCATGCGTTGACAAGGCGGGAGATGGTAAAGTCGCGTCTGGTGTCCGCACTCGCGGGGATGGCATCGACGTTCTCGCGAGGACTTGCGGCAGCGCTGGCGGTGGCCGGTGCCGCCGCGGCAAGGCGATAGCCCTCTTTAGACGATTCAATATGCCGGGTACCGGCTTCGTTGACCTCTGCAACATAATTGCGGATGCTTCGCTCGCTTGCGCCTAAAAGGCCGGCAAGCATCGAGGAGGATACCCATGAGCTGCTGTTTTCGAGCACGTCGATCATGCGGTTGATGCGGTTCTGCTTGGCACTCGCCATGGCTTTCCTCCAAGAGATGAACGGCAGATGGGGCGTACCGCCCCATGGTATCTCAGCTCCGCGTGGAGCAGCTTTTCCAATTTGCCGCCCAAGCGGAAAATCGCCCGTCTTGCCGCGCAAGCGGAAAAATTCCCGCCTTGCCGCCATGCGGAAAAAAGACGGTTGGCGGCAAGTACCTTCCGCCACGTATAGTGCAGCTACGGTCAAGGGCGGCCGGGTCGACACGGGCGCCCAAGAACACGGCGGGGACCGTGGTGGCATCGGAGCCGCCTTGGGCCCGCTTATTGGGAAAGGAGTACCCCATGGCAGATGAGAACGGTACCGTCCGCATTCTCCTCGCTTGCGGCATCGGCGCCTCGACCGGCTTTATGGCGGCGGGCATGCGCAAGGTCGCAAAGTCCAAGGGCCTTGACTGCACTATCAAGGCAGTCAGCAAGTCCGAGATCATGGACTACGCCGACAAGATCGACGTCCTCCTGCTCGGCCCGCACTTCGCCTCCGAGGTGCCCGAGATCCAGGCGCAGGTGGCGTCTCATGGCGTGAAGGTCATGGCCATCGACCCGGATTACTATGCGGCACTCGACGGCGAGAGCATCCTCGAGGATGCTTACGACCTGCTTGACGAAGGCTAGGAGGGGACAACATGCTGCTAAAGTTCATGGAAGCGGTCCAGGCATGGATCACCGAGCATGTCGTCCCCGTGATGAACAAGCTTACCTCAACTTATTGGTTCGGCATCATCTCCGACGCGATCCTCTACATCGTTCCCTTCTCTATGGTTTCGGCAATTCCGAGTCTTTGGAACATCATCCGTCGTTTTGTCCCGACGCTCCCCGATCTGTCGCCACTCACGACGTTCAGCTTCGGTCTCGTTGGCCTGTTCATGGCGTTTATCATTCCGCACAACGTCGCGGTTAAGGAAGATCGCAAAGACCGCAGCATGATCGCCGGTTTCACCGGTATAGGCACCTTCATGCTGTGTATGAATCCTGCGATCACTGAGGACGGTTACGTTTTTCAGATGCCCAAGTTCGGCGCCGGTGGTATGTTCACCGCCATGGTTGTGGGCTTTGTCGTGGGCTTCATCTACAAACGCATGGCTCGCATGACGTTCTTCTCGGAGGACAGCATGGTCCCCGACTTTGTCAAGAACTGGTTTGATAACATCATCGCCGTCTTGCTGTCGCTCTTCATTGCGTGGATCTTCACCAGCATCCTTCAGGTTGACGTCTTTGGCGCCGTTGCGATCATCCTGTCGCCCGTCACCGGTTTTGCTCAGACGCTCCCCGGCACTATCGCGCTTCCGCTCGTCATGGACACCTTCTATTTCTTCGGCATCTCCGGCTGGGTCTTCGCGCCCATCCTGCAGTCCATCCAAAAATCCGCCCTTGCCGAGAATATGGCTGCATATGCCGCCGGTCTCACCCCGACGAACATCAACGCCTACGGCCTTACTCGCTACATTATGATCGGCGGCGAGGGCGCCACGCTCCCGCTGGCTTTCTACATGCTTTTCGCCAAGTCTAAGAAGAACAAAATGCTCGGTCGTGCCACGCTCGTCCCGTCTCTGTTCAATATCAACGAGCCGCTCGTGTTTTCCACGATCGTTGCCAACCCCTTCATGTTCATCCCTATGGTGCTTCAATCCATCATCCTGCCGGCCAACGCCTATCTGTGGATGAGCATGGGCTGGGCGAGCCTTCACGTTGAGAATTTCGACATGAACTTCCTGCCCAATGCTGTCTCGGCGTTCTTTATGTCCGGTGGCGATATTCGCAACGTTGCCCTGGTTTGCGTGAACCTGCTGATCGCCGCGATTCTCTGGTTCCCGTTCTTCAAGGCGGCCGACAACTATCAATGCAAGGTCGAGGAAGAGCAGGCTGCCGAGAAGGCTGCAAAGAAGGCAGCTAAGAAGGCCGCCAAGGCCGCTGCCGCTGCTGCCGCCGAGTAAACCCCTATGGGCGACCCAGAGTCCGTCGCCTAGTTGCTACCAGATGATTCGGTGCCGGCCGTGAAGGCGGCTGGCACCCAAGAGAAGGAGGCCATGATGGCTGATGAAGCAATCAACGTTCCCGCAGTCGCGATGAACGTCATCATCAACGCCGGCGACGGTCGCGCCTGTATCGACAAGGCGATGGACGCTCTGGCGGAGTTCGATTTCGATGCGGCGGACGCGCACCTTGCCGAGGCCGACGCCAAGATTCTCGATGCGCACAAGGCGCAGACCGAGATGATCCAGCGCCAGGCGGGCGGTGAGGAGGTCGAGTACTCCCTGCTATTCGTGCACGCCCAGGATACGCTCATGACCATCAGCGCCGAGCTGCACATGGCCAAAAAAATGATGCCTGTGGTGCGCGCACTGGCCGCCCGTTAATACGTCCCCCGATCGCGGGCCGTGCCCCTGCGGCCCGCATCCCAACCCAACCAAGAGAGATGAGGACATACCATGATTGACCTTTCTACATATGACTTTGGCGAGGCGTTTCCCAAGGGCTTTCTCTGGGGCGGCGCTACCGCTGCCAACCAGATTGAGGGCGCATGGAACGAGGGTGGCCGCGGCCCGGCGGTCTCCGACTATGTGATTCTGCTCGACCGCGAGACCTGCGCCCGCGAGGGCATCGTCGAGGGCGGTCCGCTCAACTCCGTCACGCGTCAGTCGCTCGCAGCCCGCAAGGCAGACGAGATGGCCTACGATTTCCCCAAGCGCCGCGGCATCGACTTCTACCACACCTACAAGGAAGACATCGCGCTTTTGGGCGAGATGGGCTTTGGCGTCTTTCGCATGAGCATCTCCTGGAGCCGTATCTTCCCTAACGGTGACGACGCCCTACCCAACGAGGAGGGCCTGGCCTTCTACGACAAGGTCTTTGACGAGTGCCATAAGCACGGTATCGAGCCCATGGTTACCCTCAACCACTTTGACATGCCGCTTCACCTGGCAGAGGAGTACAACGGGTTTGCGAGCCGTCACGTGGTCGATGCCTTTGAGCGCTATGCCGAGACGCTTTTCCGCCGCTACAAGGGCAAGGTCAAGTATTGGATGACCTTCAACGAGATCAACCACGTCTACGCCAACCCTTGCACCTGCTGCGGCGTGATCTGGGATGAGAAGGAAGACGGATCCAACCCCTATGCCGGCCGCTGGCCCGAGAAGTTCCAGGTCGCTCACAACCAGCTCGTGGCTTCCGCCAAGGCCGTTATCAAGCTGCGCGAGATCGACCCCGAGGCCCACATCGGCAACATGCTCTGCCGTCTTGAGAACTATGCCGAGACCTCCAAGCCGGAAGACCAGCTCCAGGTGCTCTTTGAGGACCACTTCAACTGGTTCTTCACCGATGTCCAGGCCAAGGGTGAGTATCCCTACTACGTAAAGCGCTTCTTCCGCGACTACGGTGTCGATATCAAGATGGAGGACGGCGATCTCGAGACCCTCAAGGCCGGCGTGGTGGACTACATCTCCATCAGCTACTACATGACCTACATCATGCGCTACAAGGGCAAGGTGTCCCCGGAGCCCTCCGGCAAGCTGCTTACCGAGATCAAGAACCAGTATCTCGAGATGACCGAGTGGGGCTGGCCGATCGATCCCGTGGGCTTCCGCATCACGCTCAACCACATCTACGATCGCTACCACCTGCCGATCTTCATCGCCGAGAACGGCAACGGCATGACCGAGAACCGCGACGAGAACGGCTACTGTGACGACGACGCGCATATCGAGTACATGAAAGAGCATGTCAAGCAAATGCACCAGGCGATTCTCGACGGTGTCGACGTCTTTGGTTATGCCTGGTGGGGCCCCATTGATCTCATCAGCTCTGGTACGTCCGAGATGGCCAAACGTTACGGCCAGATCTCGGTCGACCAGGACGACCATGGCAACGGCACCGGTAAGCGCGGCAAGAAGAAGAGCTTCTTCTACTACAAGAAGCTCATCGCCAGCAACGGCGCCGACACCGCAACCGATAACATCGTGGTGGAGTAAGGAGCAGAGATGGTTTCCAAGACGACGGTCGTCAAGAATCCGAGCGGCATCCACGCGCGCCCCGCATCGCTGTTTGTGCAGGAGGCGAGCAAGTACGAGAGCTCGATTACCGTTGGCAAGGTGGGCGAAGACGCCAAAGACGCCAAGTCAATCCTGATGGTTATGAGCCTGGGAATGGCCTGTGGTTGCGAGATTGAGATCGCAGCCGACGGCGCCGACGAGGCGGCCGCCGTCGATGCCCTCGTGGCGCTTATCGAGAGCGGCTGCGGGGAGTAGGCGGGCAAAAGCCGCGTCGATGTTTTTTGGGGTCATCCGGAGTGGGCTGGCCCCAGATAGACGGGCCCGCCGGTGCGTGCCGGTGGGCCCCTTGCTTTAGGGAGGTTAACGATGGGGGCAAGAAACGTCGGTGTTAGGGGCATGGGACGCGCCGGGGCACGCTCGGCTCTCACGGCCCTGGGGGTCATGTCGTTGATCTATGCGGGCGGCGTTCTGCTTATGGACGCGACCGTGGGCGGGCTTACGGGCTCTGCGGCGTCCTCTGCTTCGATTGCGTCGATGCTCGTTACCTTGCTACTTATCGTGGCGTTGATCTTCTCTGAGGTGCGGGCATATCGGGCGGTGGTGGCCTCGGTACCCTTTGAACCCGGTATGGGCGACAAGGCGCTGCTGGGCCTCTCGCTCTGGTTTGTCGGCGGCATGCCGCTCGGCATCGCCAACCTGGTTCGCGCCGTGGCGCTTGGAGGCGTCGGCGACGTGCGCCAGATTCTCATACAGCTGGGCGTGAGCGTCGCGCTCGTGCTACTGACGTATCCAAAGTTCCGAGCGTAGATAACGGCAAAGCTCGCAAATGCAAGGACCCACGCGACCGATTCGATTCGGTCGCGTGGGTCTCTTGTGCTGAGCTGATAAAAAGCTCATTGTTCAAAGCGCAGTGGCGCGCGGATGCCGTCGTTAGCAAATCCTAGGCAGCTGCTCTCCCACGAGCATGTCGAGGATGCGGGTCGATCCCCAGCCGGTGCGCACGCGTACGGCGGGGCGGGTGTCCTCGGCAAGCGGCAGCACGCGACCGATAATGGCGGCATTCTCGCCGTAGCGGGCGGCGCGCATGGCGGCCAGCGCGGCATCGGCCTGCTCGGCCGGCACCACGGCAACCATCTTGCCCTCGTTTGCCACCTGCAGCACATCGTAGCCGAGCATCTCGCAGGCGGCCTGCACGTCGGGGCGCACGGGCACGGCATCCTCGTCGATCTCCATGGCAACGCCGCTGGCCTGGGCAAACTCGTTGAGCGTGGATGCCAGGCCGCCGCGCGTGGGGTCGCGGAAGCAGCGGGTGTCGGGGGCGGCGGCGAGCACGTCGGCAATCAGATGATTGAGTGGCGCAGCGTCGCTTTCGATGTTGCTCGAAAACGCCAAGCCCTCGCGCTGGCTCATGATGGCGATGCCGTGGTCGCCTAGCGTGCCTGAGACCAGGACGACGTCGCCGGGCCGGCAGTTTGCACCGCTGAGCGTCACGCCTGCGGGCACCTCGCCCACGCCGGCGGTATTGATGTAGACGCCGTCGGCACCTCCACGCTCGACCACCTTGGTGTCGCCGGTGATTATGGACACGCCCGCCTCGCGCGCTGTTTCGGCCATGGTCTGCACGATCTGGCGCAGCTTGTCCATGGGATAGCCCTCTTCGAGGATAAAGCCGCATGAGAGGTGGCGCACGTTAGCGCCCGAGGTCGCGACGTCGTTGACGGTTCCGCATACGGCGAGGCGGCCGATATTGCCGCCGGGGAAGAACTGCGGCGTTACCACAAAGCTGTCGGTCGACATGGCGATTCGCCCGCTTGCGGGCAGCGCGGCGACGCCGGCATCGTTGCCCGCAAGCAGCTCGGGCGACCCAAAGGCATCCAGAAAGACCTCATCGATAATGCGCTTCATCATCTGGCCGCCGGAGCCGTGGCCCAGCAGGACAGTGCTATCGGTGGCAGTACGGGACATATCGAAAACTCCAATCGTGGGTGGAATCGGCAATAGCCGAGTGTGGCAGAATCGATGTTAAGTAAAAGTCAGCGAGCGCCATTCAGACGAAGTGAGTTGCCTTGAAAGAGGAGGCTGCTGGGCTTTTGCCCGCAGCCGACGATTGAAAGGCAAATCGCTCGCCTGAATGGTGCGCAGCGT
>UQWK01000020.1 GCA_900544725.1 uncultured Collinsella sp. | reverse complement strand
GCGCGGGCGGGCGTCGAGAAGCCGAGCGCGCCGCGGGGCTCGGAGTTCACGTGCGGCATCGGGAACGCCGGGTCGGCCGGGGAGAGCCGGTCGAACCTGAGGCCGGCGCCTTGGGCAGCAGCTTCCTTATCTCGACGTGGTTGCGCTCGCAGCCTCCAGCGCGAATGCTGGAGGCCCTCTCGCATCCCTCAATATCGAGCTCGCAGTGTTTCCATAATTAGCCCTCTACGATTGTCTTAGGGCCTGCGTTTATCGGTTTGTAGAGCTCGTCTAGATAAGTAGGCTTTACTCAGTTGCTCGTCTGCCGAAGAAGAGGCTATCAAATTGATAAACGATATTATATATTTCGAATCTTGTGTTTAAATTGAGTTTTCCCTAGACTGTTTATATGGCTCAGAAAGGAGAACTCATGGCTGCTCCAATTATCCGCTTCGAACGGATTTCAATAGATAACCTCAAGAACGTTGGGCATGGGGAGGTGTCTTTCTCCAACTCCCGTCGTCCGGAAGGGGCCAGCGTGCTCGGAATGTACGGGCAGAACGGCTCTGGCAAGTCTACGCTTGTCGACGCCCTTCAGATGGCTCAACAGTGCATGATGGGGCGCAGGCTCGATAGGCGTTTCGCGCAACTGGTAAGTGTTGACGCGGATTTTGGTATCGTGGAATGCGAGCTGAGCGTCCGCCAGCCTGACGGCAGCAATGCCTATCGCGTGGTCTATTCATTTAAAGTGAAAAGCGATGTTGCGGAGCTAAGCGAAACCGAAGACCAACCTGAAGAAGGCGAGAAATTCGTGCTTCTAGTGTTTGACGAGCGGCTTGCCGTGGCTAATGACACGCCTGGCAAGAAGTCCCGTATGACAACACTGATTGACACGTCTGGCAACGGTGCTTTTGGTCCCGCTGCCAAATACAAGCAGCTCATAGGTAAAGACTCGGAAGAGGGCGTCGAGCTGACGGTCGAGAAGAGGCTGGCGTATCGTGAGTCTCGCTCATTCATCTTTTCAAAAAAGCTAAAACAGACCATCCGTGAAAAGAATAAGGATGAGGGAGCCCCCTCTCAGATGGTCAAAGATGCTATGAACGCACTGAACGCCCTGGAGAGGTTTGCGGCAGTTCAAATGTTCGTGCTGAATACTCGTGATGTAGGAATGCTTGCTCTCGATGCGCTGCCCTTTCCATTCCGTGTTATTGGGGGAAAGAAGATAACGGGCGGTGGAGCCATACTGCCTATGAGTGGCGCACAGACAATACCCGAGCGTATTTATGAGCCAGTGAACACTGCCATAGAGAACATGAACATCGTCCTTCGCGAACTCATTCCAGGTCTTGAGGTCTCACTACTCAAGCTTGGCGCGGAGGTTATGAAGAGCGGTGATACGGGGGTTAATGTCCAGCTCGTCTCTGTGCGCAACGGCAAGACCATTCCCCTCAGCTGCGAGTCTGAGGGCATCAAGCGCATCGTGTCCTTCCTCCACCTCCTCATACTCATGTTCAACGATCCCTCTGTGACGGTCGTGATCGATGAGATTGATTCTGGCGTGTTTGAGTACCTTTTGGGCGAGTTGCTCAGCATCGTGTCCGAGCACGGTCAGGGCCAGCTCATATTCACCTGCCACAACCTGAGGCCTCTTGAAACAATCGATCGTGGCTTCATTGCCTTCACTACCACTAACCCGGCAAAGAGGTATGCCAGGATGGCCAACGTAAAGTCCTCCAACAACCTAAGGGACTTCTATTACAGGGATATCGTTCTCGGCGGGCAAAAGGAGCAACTCTACGAGCCGACACACAACGGCGAGATCGAACTCGCGTTCATTGAGGCGGGTGTTACTGGTGAAGAGTAAGAAGGTCGTCCTCTTCATCGTCGAGGGTCCATCCGATCAGTCCGCATTAACCGTGATCTTATCAAAGATCTTCGACCAAGATGAGGTCTACGTCTATGTGGTCCACGGCGATGTGACCGCGGAAAATGGTGCCACACCTCAAAACATCGTGCGCAAGGTCAACGCTTTCATCAAGGACCACATGAGCACGTACCGCCTTCGCAAAGCAGACATGTTGCAGGTCGTGCACCTCATGGACACCGATGGCGCCTACGTTCCAGACGATGCGGTGACAGAGCTGGCTACGGTTCCGAAGACCGTTTACAATCCAGGGCAGATCATCGCAGCCAACCGGCAGCAAATAATCGATCGGAATAGACGAAAGAGCGCGAACATGGACAGGCTAGCGTTAGAGCCTGCCATAGGCGGCATACCGTACCTTGCAATCTACATGTCGTGCAATCTAGACCACGTCTTGTACAACAAGCTCAATAGCCATGACTCAGATAAGCGTAAGGATTCGTTAGCGTTTGCCCTCAAGTACCGGAACGATATCGAGGCATTCATCTCATTCATCAATGACTCAGATTTCTCGGTGGCGGGTGATCGTAGGGAAACGTGGGAATACATCAGACAGGGTCTTAATTCCATAGATAGGCACACGAATCTTGGCCTATGCTTTCCGACGACGAACGATGAATAAGTTTGGCGTCGCATGATGGTGGTAGGATTTGCGCACATGTGAGGCAGCGGCGCCGAGGATTCCATTTCCCGTAAATGGGCCTGTGGCGTCATGATTGCTCACGGGTTTTGATTATTTAACCTTAGGGAGGATGACCTTGTGTCTTTAATCTTCTGCCCAGAGTGCCACGCGAAGATATCCTCGAGCGCATCAACCTGCCCGCATTGTGGCTTTACGACGGCACAAAGCGATGAGGCGGCAATCGTACCGATTAGCTCTTTGTCTCCAGCAAAGCTTCCTCCTAGGGTAACGGTGCTGGAGGCGACGGTGTTCGACAACGGCATGAATCTGATACCCGCTAAAACGAACGAATCGCTCGTGAAATTCCTCTCGGACGCCGACACCATGGCTAAGTTCGCGCCAGCCATCTATGACATCATCAAGAAGCTCGCCAATCGAGGAGACACGAAGTATGTCGCTGATTTTAGTGCGGCAGCTGAAGAGCTTATGAAGAGTGGGGAGCTGGTTTTTTCGGTCGAGAAGAAGACCGGTGACCTGCTGCCACAACTCAGGAGCGTGAAGACGGGCCAGATATACGAGAAGGCAAGGATTAAGGCCGAACAGTTTCCGCAAGATATAACGCAGTCAATCGTGGATGTGCAGATGCAAGTGATGATGGCGAACGTCATGGATGCCATCGAGGCCGTCGCCGCCAACGTTGAGGCGCTGCGCATCGAGAGCCAGGCAGACCGTATCGCATTGGCCGAGAGCGCCTGGCAACAACTGCAGCAGGCCATGCTCATCGAAGATTCGCGGCTGCGCGAGATCAAGATACTGGACATCGCGTCATCGGCCACACAGGCGCGCTGCACCCTGCAGGGCAACTTCCAGGCAGAATTCTCTCTGGCGATGGGCAAGCAGGGCAGGGCCAGGGACTGGGGCAAGGCAGCAAACACTGCCATGGTCGACCTCACGGTGATTGCTCTTATGGCCAAGACGGAGTATGCAGCTTATCGCGTCCTTGAGGAGCCAGCAGCTGCAGATGCCGCGCTCGAACAGTTCAAGCAATTCATCCTGGAAAACAAACTCGAGCAGGAGGACACCCTGCGCTTGCTCAACTCATACAGCAAGGGCAACAGAGGCGACATAGTGAGAGGCTTCGTTCAGTTATCGAGTTCCGTTGTTGGGCTGCAGATTGAGGGCCGCGAGGAGCACGCCAGCTTGATTGAGGGCGGCGTTCTCGAATCCCTGCGGAAAGTGGCGCAAGAACCTGATGAGGTGCATCTGGTGGATGGAGAAGATGCCCCTGAAGATCAGGCAGAAGAAGGGCAGGGGTAGATATGGCTGCTAGATGCATCGTCTGCAAGAAGGTACTGCCAGAAGGCTCTAAGCTGCCCATTTGCGAATACCACAAGGGCGTAGCCGCCGAAAAGGCCAAGCAGGCAGGCGTCGGCATGGCAGCATTGGGCGTCGGCGCACTGGTAATGGCGAAAGACACGATAGGTCCAATCGTTAAAGACAAGGCTGTGCCAGTGGCGAAGAAAGCCGTGGGCACGATTCTTAAACACTAGGCCACTGTCAAATATCCAGCCACGCTTGCCGAGTCAATCCTCATATACGCATAGCTCGTGTTCGAGCTGCTGTACACCGTGCCGCAGCCGCCCACGATCGAGGTGCAGTTGTAGAACGTGTACAGGCAACTCGCACCGCTCGGCAGCGCTCAGGTGGAGTCCACGTAGATCGTAACGAGGTTCCTGCAGCCAGCGAAGCAGTAGAACTAGTAGTCCATGCTCGCGATGTTCACCGCGATGTCCGAGAGGAACGTGCATGTCGTCGCGGCCCCAGCCCTCGGGGAACCGCACGTGCGACCAGTCGAACCCCTAGGCCAACTTGTGCACGGGGACCCTTGCCTGCCTGAGCAACCGCGCCCGCCTGGGCGCATGCACAGCAGCCTGAGCCGCAGCGTCGGGTCGGCGCTGCCCATCGGGGCGTCGCCCCACTCGCGGGGCAGGTCGCCACGACCTCGTCGGTTGAGGGGTCGACCGACGTGACGCCGAAGGCACCCAGTCTCACGGCGACCTCGCGGCCGGCGAGCGCGGGCCCGGCGTTGTACCGGTGGGTAGCGGCAGCAACGCAGCACGGTCGTCCTCGAACAGCCCGGCTGCGGGATGTCCAGGCGGCAGCGGCGCCCGTCGGATAACTCGAGCGGCTCGGCGAGCGGCTGCTCGTCAAGCCCGGCGACGTCGTGGAAGAACGGCACGGGTACGGTTCATTCGCCTGGCAGCGGTTGACAAGTAGCAGGAGCCTCATCGCTCCCCTACAACCGCTGACACACCACTGCCACGTTCCGTCCATCAAAGCCAAAACCCCAACGCATGCGGCCCACGCCGGGTCGCGGCACTCGAATCTCGTCGATGCCGTTGCGCTCGATCTCGAGCAGCGCGTGCACCGCCAGCAATTCCAGCCCCAGTGCGTCCACACCGGAGTCGCACATCATGTTGATCGTTATCAGCGGGCGCTCGTCGAGCATGCCGATCGTGTCAGCCACATCGAACACATTACCCGTGGGAAATAGCTGAATATCCCAGCGATCCGCGCCGCAGTTTCGCCTCGAGGCAGGATTGGCATAACCCGGCAAGCCAAAGCAGAGCCCCTGCAAGAGCAGATGATATGGCAGCGGCGCATCTGGATCGGTCGCACCGATTCCCGCATCTCCAAGTACACGGCCCAGTGCCCGCCTCACCGCATCCTCGTCCCCACGGCACAGCCCGTCGCGAAACGCATCGATGTCTCGAACGTCCTCGGCAGCGCACTCAAACCACTCAATAATTACCAGACGCAACGCATGACGAAGCTCGTTATTGGGCAACCGCAGAGCGCGGCACAGATCGCCGTTTACCGACTCCTCAGTCATATCCGTCGTCAGGAAACCAGACAGGTACAGCGCTGCCCATAGCCCGTCGTCAGGCAAGGCATCTGGCCCCGCGGCGCCCAAACGAAGCGGAACCTCAACGCATCCGTGAGCTTCGAGCAGATCGAACAAGGCCGAAAGACGGTCGAGATTCCAGTCACCAACTACCCTACTCAGGCAATCGGCATACCCATACAGGTCGACACGCATGGGCGGCGTGCAGCCCCGGTCCAGAAAGCCGATCACACGCGCAGGACTCGAGCAATACGTCCCGCCAAAACGGTATCCCTCGAGCCATTCGCGAGCATCGTCCAGATGCTCCCCGCGTCCAGCATGGCTCAGCAGGGCGTGGACCTCGTCATCCGAAAAGCCAAACCACCGATCGCACCACCCCGAAAGCGGAGTCGCAGAACAATACGAACAGCCACGCCGCACCAACGCCACCTCCGCCGGACCAGGACGCTCCCCCATCAAGCACGCTAAACGTAAGGAATCGCCTGTGGCAGCTATGGCATCAAACAGCGCGCGATCGATCAACTCCGACGAGTCAGTACCGCAGGCACCCCTTGTAGCCGAATAGCTCGGCCACGCCGCGTCATATCCATCAACCAAAAGAACGACTTGCTCATCCGAGGCCATCTCCAGCAGCTCAATCAGCACGCTCAGTACCGAGTCAGCCTCATCGTCGCTGGCCACGCCACGTGCAACGCGCTCGATGCGACGCATCTTATCTCGCGGTAAATCCGGAGCCTCCAAAAGCTCCAACAGGCGAGCACACTCGCTCGACAGAGCCTCCCGAATGACACTGGCAACAACAGGTCCACGTCTTCCAGCACCGGAAAAGTCCAGCGATATCACCGGATAGCAGGCAAACTCATCTCGAAATCGCCCGCTATCCGCTTCCCAAATCTGGGTACCAGCGAACAGGTTCCAATCGACCCGCCCGCCCTCAGGACGTTCCAGAAACGCCTTGAGCATCGACAGGTTCATGCTCTTGCCAAAGCCCTCGGGCCGACAACACACCATAACGGATGCATCACAATCCAAGACATCGGCAATAAACATGGTCTTATCGACCAACACACATCGGCGGGCAGCCTCGGTAAAGTCATGCATGCCAATCGGCAAAACCATATCATCGGTACGACCCATTAGACGCGTACCAAAGCCGGCAGCGCAATCATCATTCGCCTGTTCAGACACCGTAACTTCTCCCTAAAACGCAGCACGATGCCCATTGTATCGAGCGACTCAGGGGTCATATTGTTGCCGCGCAAACGTTTCGGGCAACGGTAGCAACAAGAGCCCCGAGGGGGCATAACAAATCGTTGCACAACAAAACGGGGCCTGATGCAACCGCACCGGACCCCGTCCCAGTTCTTTATTTACCAGGCGACCGGAAACTTACTCCTCGGAACCGTCCTCCCCAGCAGTCTTGTTCTGCTGGTCGAGTTTGTGCTTACCGCTCACGATAGACGTGGCACCAAGCGTCGCCAAGCTCGCGCTGGCAAGGCTCGCCATCACGATGAGGTCGCCCGTCTTGGGCATATTGCCACCCGGGGCCTTGGTCGTCGTGGTCGTGGTGGTCGTCGTGGTGGTCGAGGTGACGTTCTTGTCGTCGTCCTTCTTCGGATCGGTTTCGGCCTGCTTCGCATTTTCATCGGTCGAGGCATCGCTGCCAGTCCTGGACTCAGGAGCCTCGCCAGAAGCACCCTCATCAGAAGACGAGCCGGTGTTGATACCGGACGTCAGTGAATAGCCCAACTTGGAGCCAAGTTGCTCGCCAACGAAGGGCTTGTTCTTGATCGACGAATTGCTGACATCGAAGTCCGCGGTCGAGTCGGAATCAGTGCCAGAGCCCTCACCAACATCGCTGGAGCCATGGGAGGGGCCGCTATCGGCCGATCCAGAGACAGAACCGCCGGTTGAACCAGAGCCCGAATCACCAGCACCGCCAGCAGACTCCGTTCCACCCGAAGCAGTCCCGCCATTACCGGCACCATTGTTGCCGACACCAGTCGAAGGCGCACCCGTCTCGCCGCCATTGTCCGTATCACCATCGGTTTCCACCGTTGGCCCAGCAGGCGCAGCAGGCACCTTGTTCTGGCGAGGCGCCGGCGCGGGCTCAGGCTCAGGCTCCGAGGGCGTTTCCTCAGCAGCAGCCTCGTCCTCAGCGATATAGACCAGGCAATCCTTGAGCTCGTTCTTATAGCGATTCTTCCAGCCCTCATGGTATTGAGGCTGGCTCGAATACTTGCGCGCCACGTTATCAACCACGCTGTTCGAAAGCGCCGTCACAAACTCGCGGTCGGTCATATCGTTGGAAAGATTCGCCCAACGGAAAAAGTCCTGACATCCACCCGTGCCGCACATATTGGTGATGCTCCACACCATGCCCTTGACGCAATCGGTGCGCCCGGAGATGTCGATGCCCAGAGCGTTCTTAAGCCACGACTCGGTCACCGCATAGTAGGAGTTATATGCATAGGCATCCTGCAGCGCCGAGAACTCCGTGGGGTCGGTGTCGTAGGCACCCAGGAAGGCCTCCTGCGCGATGCGACCCAGCTCGGTGAGCTGGCCGTTCGCATACACGGGGTTGTTTGCGTTGGAAATCTCGCTGCCGTGGTCAATCGCATCTTTAAGCATGCCGTACTTAGCAGAATCGTAGTTATAGACCTGCTTCATGAACGGAATAAGCGACCAACGGCGATCGAACTGGTAATAACCCAGCGCGTTGTAGCCATCGCCATACGAAAAGCCCTGGTTGTAATTGCCGTGGCTCTCGTACTTGGTAAAGTATTTCATCTCGTCGGTCACGTTGACAAACGAAACACCCTGGACCGACCGCAGCACGCCCGAGAAAGACTGCTGGGTGTACAGGCCCTTATCGATATCGGTGGCATCCGAGGCAACGCCCGGCGTGGGCTCCTCGGCAACAGCGGTTGCGGGTGCGGCAACAGCACCAAACGAAAGCGCCAACGTCAGGCCCGCAACAATCGCGGAATGCTTGGGTTGCATACATCCTCCCTGCATTGGTGTGGTTAAAGTGCAGTTTGCAAAGATAGATTCAGTATTGCAGCTCCCCGTTTGTTGCACAACAACAACTCGGCAAACGGCAACAACCCTCCGCGAAATCTTAAGGAATTAAACAAACTGGTCGTCGGGCACCAGCAAAAGCTCGCCATAACGCTCCATCAGCCCGTCTCTCAACTGAGAGAAAGCGGGGATATAGACGTTCAAGATGCGCTGAATCAAATCTTGAGCGAGCTTATTGTCATAGATATGGACGTTCGTATTGCGGTCTCTGAGCATATCTAGCCAGGCCGCCTCATCAATAAAGTCGTAGAACCGGTAGGACTCCTTCAAGATGGCGCGAGGAGACCCCGACGCGGCAAGCGTGGCGCCCTCATACTCGAGCAGACGCTTAAGGAGCTTCCAACTCAGTTCAAATTGAAGATTGAACTTATTAATCAATCCACTCTGAACAAAATCATTGTTGAGATCCTGATTGGGCGCATCCTCAAGATTCGCCAAGGCGCTGACAAAGTTCTCATATTTTTTCATACAGGACCACACCATCCCTAGCTATTTCGTCGAGCAACGACTGCGATGCGGACTCATCGAGATTGACGACGTCTACATCCAAAAGAGTATCAAGACGCTCCTCGATCAAATATGAGAAACGACCGAAATCCCCGCAGCCTGCTACAGCGATGTCAATATCGCTCTTAGGCGAGTTGTCACCTCGAGCACGAGAACCAAACAGCACGACCTTCTCGGCATCACATTCCCGAGCAAAAACTTCGATTTGCTTGTACACATTGTCGAGAGATGCCATTTGCAGCCCTACAGCTTAATGTCAAAGTTGATCTCGGGGACGGTGGCCAGGTCGGCCAACGTCACACCGTCGACGTACTTTTCGATTACGTCGTCCAGACCGCGCCAGAACTTGACGGTCGAGCAAAGGTCGCTGCGGGTACAGCTGTTGTCAATGCCGTCGCACGCCACCGGGGCCGTGCTGCCCTCGACGGCGCGCAGAATGTCGCCGGCGCGCACCTCGACCGGGTCCTTGGCCATCATGTAGCCGCCACCCTTGCCGCGTACGCTCCTAAGCAGGCCAGCCTTCATAAGCGGACGAACCAGCTGCTCCAAGTACTTTTGTGAGATATGCTCACGGTCGGCGACCTCGCGCAGGGCAATCTTGCCTTCGGCGTCACCCAACGCCGCGATATAAATCATCAAACGGAGGGCATAGCGGCCCTTGGAAGAAATGAGCATACCTACCCTTCCATAATGCTGGGGACAAGCACTATCGATGAATTTGTCCCACAATCTGAAAAGTCGAGTGGATTAGTCGGGTTTTCCCTTGACTAACGCCGAACCCATAGTAACTTTATTCCGAGAAGATTCCTAGGGTTTAGTACACCTATGAGTACACCATATACAGAGAGGGACAGCATGAGTGCAAATCCGCTGCTTTCCATCGAAGGTCTGACCGCCTCCGTGGACGAGAAGACCATCCTCCACAACGTCAACCTCAACGTCGCCGCCGGCGAGACCCACGTGCTGATGGGCCCCAACGGCGCCGGCAAGTCTACCCTCGGCCACCTGGTCATGGGCGATCCCGTCTACACCGTCAACGACGGTCGCATCGTCTTTGATGGCCAAGACATCACCGAGCTCACCACCGACAAGCGCTCCCGCGCCGGCCTGTTCCTGAGCTTCCAGGCACCGGTCGAGATTCCCGGCGTGCCGCTGTCAAGCTTTTTGCGCGCCAGCATCGCCGGCCGCCCCGGCCTGGAGATGAAGGGCAAGGAGTTCCGCCGCCGCGTCAAGGAGCTCGCAGCCGAGCTCAACATGGACACCGCCTACCTCAACCGCGAGCTGGGCGTGGGCTTCTCGGGCGGCGAGAAGAAGAAGGTCGAGATGCTCCAGCTTCTGCTGCTGCAGCCCAAGCTCGCCATCCTGGACGAGACCGACTCCGGTCTGGACGTCGACGCCCTGTCCACCGTCAGCCACGGTATGGACGCCTACCGCAAGAGCTGCGACGGCTCCATGCTCATCATCACGCACAACACGCGCATCCTGGAGCACCTGGACGTCGACCGCGTCCACGTTATGGTCAAGGGCCACATCGTGCGCGAGGACGACGCCTCGCTGATCCCCTGGATCGACAAGAACGGCTTTGAGACCTTCGAGCGCGAGGCCGCCGAGCAGCGCGCCCAGGTCGAGGCCGCCGCTGCCGAGCAGCAGGCGTAAAGGGGCGACGCAATGACCAAGAACCGCACCGAGGTCGCGGACATCGACCGCAGCCTCTACGACTTCACCTATGGCGAGGAGGGTTTCGAGCGCCTCGACGCCGGCATCACGCCCGACATCGTTCGCGAGATCAGCGCCAAGAAGGACGAGCCGCAGTGGATGCTCGACCTGCGTCTCAAGTCTCTCGAGATCTTCAATCGTTTCCCGGATCCGACGTGGGGCCCCTCCATCGAGGGCCTGGACATGGACAACATCGTCACCTACGTCAAACCCAACACCGACCAAAAGCACGACTGGGAGTCGGTGCCCGACGACATCAAGAACACCTTTGAGCGCCTGGGCATCCCCGAGGCCGAGCGCAGCTACCTGGCGGGCGTCGGCGCGCAGTACGACTCCGAGCTCGTCTACCACAACATGCAGGACACCGCATCCAAGATGGGCATCGTCTACTCCGGCATCGAGGAGGCCCTGCACGACCCGCAGTGGGAGCCGCTCATCCACGAGAAGTTTATGACGCTCATCCCGCCCACGGATCACAAGTTTGCGGCCCTGCACGGCGCCGTGTGGTCGGGCGGCTCGTTTGTCTACGTGCCCAAGGGCACCAAGCTCGACTTCCCGCTGCAGAGCTACTTCCGCCTCAACGCCAAGGGCGCCGGCCAGTTTGAGCACACGCTCATCATCGTCGAAGACGACGCCGACCTGCACTTTATCGAGGGCTGCTCCGCGCCCAAGTACAACGTGGCCAACCTCCACGCCGGCGCCGTAGAGCTCTTTGTGGGCAAGCGCGCGCACCTGCGCTACTCGACCATCGAGAACTGGTCCAAGAACATGTACAACCTCAACACCAAGCGTGCACGCGTGGACGAGGACGGCGACATCGAGTGGATCAGTGGCTCCTTCGGCAGCCACGTGGGCTACCTCTACCCCATGAGCGTGCTCAACGGCCGTCGCGCCCGCTCGAGCTTTACCGGCATCACCTTTGCCGGCGCCGGCCAGAACCTCGACACCGGCTGCAAGGTCGTGCTCAACGCGCCCGAGACCTCGGCAACCGTCGAGACCAAGGGCATCTCCAAGAGCGGCGGCATCCAGACCTTCCGCAGCTCTATCGTGGCCACGCCCAAGGCCGAGGGCTCCAAGGCAACCGTGAGCTGCCAGTCGCTGATGCTCGACGACCAAAGCCGCTCCGATACCATCCCCGCCATGGACATCCGCGCCAAGAACGTCGACATCGGCCACGAGGCGACCATCGGCCGCATCGGCGACGACAAGGTCTTCTACCTCATGAGCCGCGGTATCCCGGAGGAAGAGGCCCGCACCATGATCGTCAACGGCTTTGCCAACCCGGTCTCCAAGGAGCTGCCGCTGGAGTACGCCGTCGAGATGAACAACCTGATCAAGCTCGAGATGGAAGGAGCGATCGGATAATGAAACAGGAAACCAACACCGCTGCAACCACGCTCGAGCAGGTTAATGCGATGCCGGCCGCCACTTGGGGTTGGCTCAAGATGAACCATACCAAGCTCGAGCTTTCCAACGAGCTTGTCACCGCTCCCGCCGAGGCCGTTGAGGTCGAGGGCCTGGTCGAGCAGTTTGCCGGCACGGCCGACGCCTTCGACGCCGCCATGGAAGCCATGGCCGAGCGCTTCCCCGAGCGCCGTACCGCTGCCCCCGGTGATGCCGCCGATCGTGCCCGCATCACGCCCGAGACCGAGCTCGACGTGCCCGCCACCTCCGCCTACCAGGCCGGCGCCATCAAGCTCGAGGAGGAACTCTCCCCTGCCGAGGCCTTCGAGACCGGCATGGGCGAGGCCGCCTACGCCTACCTGGCCGAGCACGCCACCAAGCGCATCGTCATCGATGTGCCCGCGTACAAGCACGCCACGGCTACCGTGCGCGTGAGTGGCGTAGACGCAGCGGCTGCGATTGCCGCCATCGACGTCGTCGCCCGCCCGCAGGCAACGCTCGACCTGCAGATCGCCCTGGACTCCCCCGTTGCCGGCGAGGGCGTCGTGGGTTCCGTGCTGCGCGTGTGCGCCCACGAGTACGCCACCGTCAACGTGACCTGCACGCAGACGCTCGACGACAGCTGGATCGCGCTCGACGACACCGGCCTGTTCCTGGACGAGGGCGCACACGTCAACGTACAGCATACCGTCCTGGGTGCCGGCGCCAGCGCCACCGGCCTTGCTGGCGACCTGCTGGGCGACACCGCCAGGGCGACCATCGATACCGACTACTTGGGCGCCCGCGAGCAGGTGCGCGACTTTAACTACGAGCTACGCCACCGCGGTCGCAAGACCGAGTGCGAGATCGACGCCAACGGCGTGCTGACCGGCACGTCCAAGAAGGTCTACCGCGGCACCATCGACCTCGTGCACGGCTGCAAGGGCGCCACCGGCACCGAGCGCGAGACCGTACTGCTCGCCAACAAGGGCGTCGACAACAAGACCGTCCCCGTCATCCTGTGCGATGAGGACGACGTCGCCGGCAACCACGGCGCCACCATCGGCCACGTCCGCGACGAGCAGCTGTTCTATCTCGCCTGCCGTGGCCTTGACCAAAATGCCGCCGAGGATCTGTTCATCCGCGCCAAGCTGGAGGACGCCGCGCTTTCCGCCACCGATGAGCGCACCCGCGCCGCCGTCGTCCGCCTGGGCAACAACCTGATCGATAACTTTGAAGAGGAGCTCGCATGATCGACACCGAGCACGTTAAATGCGATACCTGCACCGCCCCCGAGCCCATGGAGCTCGACGCCAGCGACGAGGCTTCGCGCGGCTGGCCCACCGTGGACATCGAGACTAACCCCTACAAGGGCCAGTTCCCGCTGTTCCAGCAACATCCCGAGATCGCCTTCCTCGATAGCGCCGCCACCGCGCAGCGCCCCGCCTGCGTACTCGACGCCGAGCGCGACTTCTACCAGCGCATGAACGCCAACCCCCTGCGCGGCCTGTACTCGCTGTCCGTCGAGGCCACCGATGCCATCGCCAAGGTCCGCCAGCAGATCGCCGACCTCATCGGCGCCTCCCAGGCCAACGAGGTCGTCTTCACCCGCAACACGAGTGAGTCGCTCAACCTGGTCGCCAAGAGCTTTGCGCCCACGGTGCTGGAGCCCGGCGACGAGGTCGTCATCACCATCATGGAGCACCACTCCAACCTGATTCCGTGGCAGCAGGTCTGCCGCGAGACCGGTGCCAAGCTCGTCTACCTCTACCCCACCAAGACCGGCCAGCTCACCACCGAGGAAGTGCTTGCCAAGGTGGGCCCCAAGACCAAGATCTTGGCCGTGGGTCAGGTCTCTAACGTTCTGGGCGTCGAGAATCCGGTCAAGAACCTCGGCAAGCTCGTACACAAGTACGGCGGCTATCTGGTCGTCGACGGCGCGCAGTCGCTGCCGCACATGCCGGTCGATGTGGCCGACCTGGGAGCCGACTTCTTTGCCTTTAGCGCACACAAGGCCATGGGTCCCATGGGCATCGGCGTGCTGTGGGGCAAGATGGACCTGCTCAACGCCATGCCGCCCATGCTCACCGGCGGCGAAATGATCGATTCGGTCACCGAGCAGGACGCCGTCTGGGCACCCGTCCCCGAAAAATTCGAGGCAGGCACGCAGGACGCCGCCGGCATCTTCGCCACAGGTGCCGCCCTCGACTACCTCGTCAACACAGTGGGTTACGAAAACATCCAGGACCGCGAGCAGGCACTCGTCCATTACCTGATGGGCGAGCTCATGCAGCTCGACTTTGTCCAGATCATCGGCTCCATCTATTGGGACAACCACCACGGCGTTGTAAGCTTTAACGTCAAGGGCATCCATCCGCACGATGTCGCGAGCATTATGGACATGGACGGCGTCTGCATCCGCGCCGGTCACCACTGCGCGCAGCCGCTGCTCACCTGGCTGGGCGTCGAAAATCTTGCCTGCTGCCGCGCCAGCGTGGCCTTCTACAACGACAAGGCCGATATCGATAAGTTCATTGCCGGCCTGCATCACGTTTGGAGCACGTTCAATGGGTAATCTGTACACCTCCACCACGTTTATGGAGCACAACTCGCACCCTGACTACAAGTACCCGATGGACGCTCCCACGCACGAGCACGACGGTATCAACCCCAGCTGCGGTGACGAGCTCACCTTGCAGCTGCGTGTCGAGAACGGCGTTATCGAGGAGGCCTCATTTACCGGCCACGGCTGCGCCATCAGCCAGGCCAGCGCCGATATCATGGCCGACCTCATCACCGGCGAGACGGTCGAGGAGGCACGCCGCCTGGCCGGGCTTTTCCTGGCCATGATCCGCGGCGAGCAGCTCTCCGAGGAAGACCTGGAAGATCTGGACGAGGCCGCCCAGCTCCAGGACATCTCGCACATGCCCGCCCGCGTCAAGTGCGCCGAGCTCGCCTGGCGCACCCTCGACGGCATGCTCGAGGGGCAAGCTAACCAGTAGCGGATGCCCCAGATCAAAGGGTTTGATTGCCGAGCCGCCCAATACGGGTGGCTCGGCTTTTTCATAACGCCTCGGACACACAAAGTCCGCGCGCCCGGCGCCCCGTCTGTCATTTATCACACGACCAACCGCGAACACGAGCGTTTTCCCCAGTACAAAAAGCTTGGGGCAGGGCCACGGGCACTCTAAGCAAAGTGCCAAGCCCCGTCCTGCTGAGCTTCAGCACGCCTCGCGCCTGCCGCAGAAGGGTCCCCTAGGGTGCGGCGTGCATTTTTGCGAGTATTCAGCACGCCAAGCCGTGTGTATACGCATCGGAAGCGTTAATCAACATCTCAAGTCGCCTTTATATAGCGATTTAGAACAAGCATCGAGGTCTCAGGGGGCGTAAACATGAGCTTCGGAGGCTCATCGGTAGGCACAAATAGCTTCGGAGCCCGTATGTTTCAAGATTGCGACGGCGCCGACAGTACCACGATGTTGAATACTCCGCTTTTTGCACGGAGTAGACGGGGGTAGGCGCAGGCAAAACCGAACTAAGCCGTTATTTTATGCATGAAGGCGACCGTTCTATGCAAATCTAGATGCGCAGTTACCGTACCAAGCTTTTAGAACAAAGGTTGTGGCGTATGGGCGACCCCGGCTGCGGTGCACAGGCGGCCCTACACCACGTTTCCACCAGTCCGCACCACAGCTCGCGCACGAGCGCGCACGATACGCGCAACGGTACTTTTGCCAATCCCCGCATACCGTTCAATTTGGCGCACCGTAAAACCGGCATCGTGCAATCCAACGATTACGATATCGCGCTGCGCCCGCGGTGCGGCTTTAAGGCCTTGGAGTGGAACCCCGAGCTCCTTGGCCATCTTGTCGCAAAAGGCGCGCCGTTCCCACTCCGTCTCTTTCATATCGCACATCGCCGACTCACAGCCGTCGGGCGTCGAAAGCGAATAGGCAATAAAGGCCTTGGCAGAACCAAAAAGCTCAAGCGCGCAAGACGGGTCGGAAAATCCCCTCGTCATATCGTTGTCATAGGCCCGTAGATACTCGACAAAGCTGCTCCAGGGATAACGCTCAATGAGACTGATGCCCGCCTCCTGCGGACAGGCGTGAACGGAACGAATAGCCTCCATCACCTGCCAGTCGGTATCGAGCGAGCGGCGCTCAAAACGTTCACGAAATAGGCAGCCCGCGCGCCCAGTGCGCTTATTGAACCGACGAGCATACGTCAACAACAGCCGCTGCATGGCTGCGCTCATTTCGTCCTCGTAATCCAAAAGCACCAGATCCGCGCAGTCGCTCATGAGACACCACGCCACGATCGTCACCTGGGCATCGCGGCAGCAGTCGCGCATCAGCTCCAAAAACGTCCACCGGTCTTCATCGCCCTCAAAAATTAGCTGCTTGCCCGTGCCGCGTGCACACACATGGTAAAAGCCGGTAACCGTTCTCCAAACGCGCTGCATGGCGCTCCCTTCGCCGGGATCTGCTTACCATCAAATACAGTACGATTGAAGCGTGCCATCAAAACATTCACGCAAAACAACTACGCCACACGGCAAAAGGCAGTATACAGGCGGCGAACGGCATCATAGCTACAGGTCAGACAACGCGACATAGTCAAAAGCTTGAACGGAACCGACCCCCTTCAGCGAACCGCACAGCCGCAAACAGCTTTGTTAAACCGTTTCAATTGAAAGTTCCACGCATCTCGCTACGAAAACTGAGCCGTTCGCCGAATATTCCGTGCATTTCGCGGTATTATAGGGGCTGCATGTCATGTCCCTTTCGAAGGGTCGCCCGGCAATCGCCAGCCACGACCCCCAGACGGGACGCCAACACGATAGAGAGGAGAGGCATGCAGTACTCACAGGAAGTGGAGAACATGTGCCCCGTTGCCAAGGGTGCATACCACGGCCCCGCACCCATCCCCGAGGAGGGCAAGTGGGTCCAGGCTAAGGAGATTTCCGACATCTCCGGTCTTACGCACGGTGTGGGTTGGTGCGCACCTCAGCAGGGCGCCTGCAAGCTCACGCTGAACGTCAAGGACGGCATCATCGAGGAGGCCCTCGTTGAGACCATCGGCTGCTCGGGCATGACCCACTCTGCCGCCATGGCTTCCGAGATCCTTCCCGGCAAGACCATCCTCGAGGCCCTCAACACCGACCTCGTCTGCGACGCCATCAACGTTGCTATGCGCGAGATCTTCCTGCAGATCGTTTACGGCCGCAGCCAGACCGCGTTCTCCGAGGGCGGCCTGCCCGTGGGCGCCTCCCTCGACGACCTCGGCAAGGGCCTTCGCTCTCAGGTCGGTACCATGTTCGGCACCAAGGCCAAGGGCGCTCGTTACCTCGAGCTCGCTCAGGGCTACGTCACCCGCATGGCTCTCAACGACAAGAACGAGATCATCGCGTTCGAGTTCCTGAACCTCGGCAAGTTCACCGACGCCGTCAAGGCCGGCAAGACCCCCGAGGAGGCCATCGCTGGCGCTATGGGCCACTATGGTCAGTGGGAGAACGCTGCCAAGTACATCGACCCGCGCACCGACGAGGAGACTCACTCCGTCGCCAGCGTGTTCCCGGTTCACGAGTAGAAAGGGAGGGAAATAACTATGACTGTTACGTTCGAAGGTTACGAGCGCCGCGCTGACAAGATCAACAAGTGCCTCGCCGACAACGGCATCGCCTCCCTCGAGGAAGCTCTGCAGATCTGCACCGACAAGGGCTTCAACCCGCGTGAGATCGTCAACAACACCCAGTCCATCGCCTTCCAGAACGCTGAGTGGGCCTACACCCTCGGCTGCGCTCTCGCTGTCAAGCGTGGCGCCAAGTCCGCTTCTGAGGCTGCTGCCATCATCGGCGAGGGCATCCAGGCCTTCACCGTTCCGGGCTCCGTCGCCGAGGACCGCAAGGTCGGTCTGGGCCACGGCAACCTGGGCGCTATGCTGCTCTCCGACGACACCGAGTGCTTCGCCTTCCTGGCCGGCCACGAGTCCTTCGCTGCCGCTGAGGGCGCTATCGGCCTGGCTCTGAACGCCAACAAGGCTCGCAAGAAGCCGCTGCGCGTCATCCTCAACGGTCTGGGCAAGGACGCTGCCCAGATCATCGCCCGCATCAACGGCTTCACCTATGTGAAGACCCAGTTCGACTACTACACGGGCGAGCTCAAGGTCGTCGAGACCATCCCCTACTCCGATGGTCCCCGCGCTGCCGTTAACTGCTACGGCTCCGACGACGTCCGCGAGGGCGTTGCCATCATGTGGCACGAGAACGTCGACATCTCGATCACCGGTAACTCCACCAACCCCACGCGCTTCCAGCACCCCGTCGCTGGCACCTACAAGAAGGAGCGCATCGAGGCTGGCAAGAAGTACTTCTCCGTCGCTTCTGGTGGCGGCACTGGCCGTACCCTGCACCCGGACAACATGGGCGCCGGCCCTGCCTCTTACGGCATGACCGACACCATGGGCCGTATGCACTCCGACGCCCAGTTCGCCGGTTCTTCCTCCGTGCCTGCGCACGTCGACATGATGGGTCTCATCGGCATGGGCAACAACCCCATGGTCGGTGCCACCGTCGCCTGCGCTGTCGCCGTCGAGGAGGCCCTCAAGGCCTAATCGCGCCCGCGCGATGCTCATATAGTTGAGCTTTGGAGCCGCTATCCACCCGGGTAGCGGCTCTTTTTTGTTTGCGGTGTCACAGAATAGCTAATGCCGATATATCAGTTGGGACGAAATACGAGATGTGATGAGATGGAGCGTCAGAGCGTCCATGACGCCCACCTGCCATATTTGCCCTTTACCGATTTGCCGAGTCTTTGCGGCCCCATTGCCGATCACCCGTGCGACAATGCGCCGGACGAGAAAGGAATCCGATGGAATCGACTGATGTACTGGTAATTGGATCGGGCATTGCGGGCCTTTGCGCCGCCATAGAAGCAGCACGTGCGGGCGCAACCGTTGCCATCGCAAGCGCCGGCAAGACTATGAGCGGATCGAGCTTCTTCCCGGGCACCTGGGGCCTCGGCCTTATTGGCCCCGTCGACGAAGACGACGAACAGGACCTCATCGATACCATCCAGGCCGTCGGCGGCAGCGCTGCCGACCCTACGCTCGTCCAGACGTTTGTCCACGGTATTCCTCAGGCCATCCAATGGCTCGAGCAGGATCTAGGTGTTGAGCTCCAGCGTCCGCAAAGTGCCGCGAGCGCCCAGCAAAAGCAATTTATCCCCTGCTTTGACCACAAGACACGTATGTGGCGCGGCCTCACCCGCAAGCCGCTTGAAGACGCGTGTACGGCCCAGATCGAGTCGCTCGGCATTCGCTTACTCCCCCGCCATGAGCTTATCGACCTTGTTGAGGACACAACCGGAAAGATTACCGGCGCAGTGCTCTACGACCGCGCAAACGAGCATCTCGTACCTATGGCAACCAAGGCCACTATCATCGCTGCGGGCGGCACGGGTGGCCTGTTCGAGCGAAGCCTCACTTCCGCCGACGTGCTCAGCTCCTCACAGGCCATCGCACTGGCGCACGGCGCATCGCTTACTAATATAGAGTTCATGCAGATGATGCCCGGCTTCATTGAGCCTAAGCGCAACCTTGTCTTTAACGAGAAGACCTGGCGCTACGTCACATTTGACCAACCGGTCGATATTGCCGACGAAAAGCTGGACGACCTGCTCGATCAGCGCTCCGGATATGGTCCCTTCACGTCACGCTTGGCCTCCCGCGCCATCGATCTTGCCATCGATCAAGCGGGTGCCGAAGGCCTCGCGCTCCACTACGACTTCCCCCGCGGTGACGTCCCCGAGTTTGTGCAGACCTTTGCCACCTGGCTACAAGAGGAGCACGGCATCGCGCCGAGCGACGAGATGCGCGTGGCGATGTATGCCCACGCTGCCAATGGCGGCATCAAAATCGACAAGACCGCGTACACGGGCGTTGAGGGCCTCTACGCCTGTGGCGAGGCAACAGGCGGTATGCACGGCGCCGACCGTATTGGTGGCTTGTCGAGCGCCAACGGCATCGTGTTCGGACGCATCGCAGGCGCATCGGCAGCCCTTGCAGCGCAGAAAGAGCCTGAGGCAGCCCTGAAAGCGGATATCGCCCTCCCACAGTACGGCATTGCCACAACAGATGCCGAACGCCTGACCCGCAGCCTCAAACACACAATGAGCACCTACTGCATGATCAACAGGACCGAAGCAGGCCTCTCCAAGGCGCAACAAGATCTTGAAAGTCTGCAGGACGAGGCCAAGGCTCTAAATAAGTCGCACGCCAACGACAACGAAATCGCCGCCCTCGCCCGCCTACAGTCGCAGATTCAGCTGGCAACGGAAATGGTCAAAGCCATGCGCAAGCGAACCGAAAGCCTGGGTTCGCACTATCGAGCGGACTAATTCGATTTTCACTTTGAGTTTGATCACAATTTCTCAACATACATCGAGCCCCGAAAGCAGGATTCCCCTAAGGAGAACACGCTTACGGGGCTTTAGCCGTGTTTTCCCTAAGGGAATCACAGTGCAGATAGCTCAGCTCCGCGCCCTTTCGGGTTCGACCCCATGCGAGGTCAACAAAAAAGACGGCCAACTTTCGTTGACCGTCTTAACATGCTTTGGTGGGCCGTCAGGGGGTCAGCCTGCTGCGCAGGCGGCCGCTGCGGCGCTTCGCGCCTTGCGCGCTGCGCTGGTAATGGCTTACGCATTTCCTCAGCTCCGCGCCCTTTCGGGTTCGACCCCATGCGAGGTCAACAAAAAAGCGACTAGCCGAAGCCAGTCGCTTTAACATGCTTTGGTGGGCCGTCAGGGGGTCGAACCCTGGACCTTGGGATTAAGAGTCCCCTGCTCTACCAACTGAGCTAACGACCCAAAGCTAAAGTCCGTTGTGGCGGACTTTAGAGGAGATATCGTGTGGTGGGCCGTCAGGGGGTCGAACCCTGGACCTTGGGATTAAGAGTCCCCTGCTCTACCAACTGAGCTAACGACCCAAAGCTAAAGTCCGTTGTGGCGGACTTTAGAGGAGATATCGTGTGGTGGGCCGTCAGGGGGTCGAACCCTGGACCTTGGGATTAAGAGTCCCCTGCTCTACCAACTGAGCTAACGACCCGATATCAACACGAAGCAAGAACTGGGGTGGGTAAAGGGACTCGAACCCTCGACCTACGGGACCACAACCCGTCGCTCTAGCCAACTGAGCTACACCCACCGTGTCCTGTGCGCTTCGCGCTCGACTATTATTGCAAGGAACGCCACGCGATGCAAGCCCCATTTTTCAAGAATTTTGAAAAGAGTTTTTCGAGCGCGTTTCGAGCAATTCCCACCGGTTTCATAGGAGTAAACTTGCCCCACTGCAAATGCTCGAAAGGACAAGCATGAAAGAACTCTCCAACCGTACGGCGACATTTACCGATTCGGTCATCCGCCGCATGACGCGCATCTCCAATAAGTACGGTGCCGTCAACCTCTCGCAGGGCTTCCCCGACTTCGATCCCCCGGTGCAGTTGCTCGAGAGCCTCGGCACTATCGCGACCGACCCCGAGCCGCTCTATCACCAGTACTCCATCACTTGGGGTTCCCAGGCCATGCGCGAGGCGCTCGCGACCAAGCAGGAGCACTTTATGGGCATGCCGATCAACCCCAACGAGAACATCGTAGTCACATGCGGCTCCACCGAGGCCATGATGGCCGCCATGATGACGGTTACGAACCCCGGAGACAAGGTCGTCATCTTCTCGCCGTTCTACGAGAACTACGGTGCCGACACGATTCTCTCGGGCGCTGAGCCCATCTATGTGCCGCTCAACCCGCCCACGTTCGACTTCGATCGAGAGGTCCTCGA
This sequence comes from uncultured Collinsella sp., assembly GCA_900544725.1. Classification (GTDB taxonomy): domain Bacteria; phylum Actinomycetota; class Coriobacteriia; order Coriobacteriales; family Coriobacteriaceae; genus Collinsella. Next base: position 15,026 of record UQWK01000020.1, on the reverse strand, counting down.
GGCGGCCTTCCGCGACAACGACCCCAAGGCCATCGTCCTGTGCAACCCGTCCAACCCCTGCGGCAAGGTCTTTACGCGCGAGGAGCTCACTTTTATTGCCGACCTGTGCAAGAAGTACGACGCCTACTGCATCACCGACGAGGTCTACGAACACATCGTCTATGCGCCCCACGAGCATGTCTATATGGCCACGCTGCCTGGCATGTTCGAGCGCACCATTAGCTGCAGCTCGCTGTCCAAGACCTACTCCATCACCGGCTGGCGGCTGGGCTACACCATTGCCCCGGCCCAGATCACCGAGCGCATCAAAAAGGTCCACGACTTCCTCACGGTGGGCGCCGCCGCTCCCCTGCAGGAGGCCGTCGTCACCGCCCTCAACTTCGACGACAGCTATTACGATGAGGTCCTCGACCTCTACACCGCCAAGCGCGACCTGTTCTGCCAAGGGCTCGACAGTATCGGTCTTGAGCATAACGTGCCGCAGGGCGCTTACTACGTCATGATGGACATCTCTGAGTTTGGCTATGACAGTGACCTCGACTTCTGCGAGGATCTCGCCTCCAAGGTTGGCGTGGGCGCCGTGCCCGGCTCGAGCTTCTTCCGCGAGCCCGTTAACCATCTGATTCGCTTCCACTTTGCCAAGCGAGACGAAACGCTTAACGCGGCGCTGGAGAACCTCAAGTCGCTACGTGATAAAATCAAGCCGCGCGGGTAAGGGCGGCCCGGCAACTAAAGCAACCAAAGAAGCCCCGTATCGCCCACCGCGTTGCAGGGCTTCTTTTTATAGCGCTTTTTTAATTTATTTAGAGCACTATATTTTAGTCACGGAGCAACTCGCCCAAGAGAGAGGGACGCTATGGCAGAGCAACAGCTTATCGGAGCGCTCGAGGCCGGCGGCACCAAGATGGTGTGCGCCACGGGCTACGCAGACGGTACGGTCCTGGAGCGTGAGCAGATCGCGACCACGACCCCGCAGGAAACCGTCGAGGCCGTCAACGCATGGTTTGCAGACAAGGGCATCGCCGCCCTGGGCATCGGCGCCTTTGGCCCCACCGCGGTCAACCCTGCCTCGCCCCAGTACGGCAAGATCTTGGAGACGCCCAAGACCGCATGGCGTTACTTTGACCTACTGGGCACCATCCAAAACGAGCTCAAGGTCCCCTGCGGCTACGATACCGACGTCAACGTCGCCTGCTTGGGCGAGGTCACCTTTGGCTGCGCGCAGGGCCTCAGCGACGTTGTCTACCTGACCATCGGCACCGGTGTGGGCGCCGGCGTGCTCTCGGGCGGTCAGCTCGTCCACGGCATGATGCACCCCGAGGCCGGTCACATCCTGGTCACACGCGACCCGCGTGACACCATCGGCGAGCACAGTGCCTGCCCCTTCCATGACAACTGCCTGGAGGGCCTCATCGCCGGTCCCGGCGTCAAAAAGCGCTGGGATGGCAAGAGCGCCGGAGATATGGCCGATGACCCGGAGGCCATGGACCTGCTCGCAGGCTATCTGGCACAGGCGCTCATGACCTACACGCTGTGCTATGCCCCGCAGAAGATCATCATCGGCGGTGGCGTTGCCGATCACACCCCTATCGTGCCGCTCGCCCGCAAAAAGTGCGCCGAGATGCTCAACGGCTACATCGTCACGCCCGAGGTCAACGATATCGACACCTACATCGTCAACAATAGCCTCGAGGGCAAGCAGGGCATCATGGGCTGCCTGGCCCTGGGTGCCGCCGCGCTTCAGCAGTAGGCGCGCCAAAGGGGCGCCGCAACCTCCAGCAATCCCATCCTACGGGATAACGCCGCCACGCCCCGCATAAGCCCCCAAACAAAGAAAGGCCGCCTAGGACCAAGCAATGTGTCCTAGGCGGCCTTTTTGGCACATATGAGCGATCGTAGAAGATATCGAAGCACAACGCCCGTCATCGCTCCACAGCAGTCGATCATCACGTCGGTAATCATACCGGCGCGACCGGGCACAAAGAGCTGAATCGTCTCGTCAATCGAGGGGATCAGCAGCAAGAACACCGCCATGGGAAGCAGCACGTCAAAGGTGCGAAGGCCCTCGATATCGAAAGCGTGCGTCGCCAGAATGCCGAGCACCATGTACTCGGTAAAATGCGCGCACTTGCGAACGACGAAGTTGGTCACCCACTCATACGGAAACCCCATGCCGTTCAAAAAACCGCGAACGGCCTCCATAATCGACAAGCTCAATGAACCGGACCCCGTGCCGGGAACCATCGAATTGCCCCAGATGAGCAGCACCATCAGGCAGGTCGCGACCGCCCATTTTCGATCGAGTTTAAGCATGCAGAAGTTATGCCTCCGCACAGAGCGGCTCAAAGCTGGCGGTGCCGCCCTCGATAACGCTCAGATAGGCACGGCCCGTGCGCCTCACCGCCGCAGACTGCAGGCGGTCGATCTCCTCCTCGAGAATCTGGTTGACGCGCTCGTGACGACGGTTCTCCATGATGCCAGCAGCGATGGCCTCGGCACGCTCGATACCTTCGCGCGAGATGCGGGCGGTATCCTCGGGGAACACGGCGCTGTGGCGACCGACGTAAGCGGGGGCAGCGGGCTGAGGAGCAGGCGTAAACACCGGAGCGGCAACGGGAGCAGGCTCGACGGCCTCGTCCAAAATTGCGGCAGCGGCTGCCCACATGCCCTCGTGGCCCGAATAATCGGCCATGGGGACGTCTTCCTCGGAAGTCGCATCGACAGGCTCGTCAACTGCGACGGACCGGGACGCGGAGGCCGGGACATCGACCGGGGCAGCGACCACATACGGCATGTCGTTCGAGATGACCGGCTCGTCAAGGTCATCGAGATCGATAGCTGCAACAGAGGCGTCGCTGATGATCGGCATGTTGGCGATATTGGTATTGTACGGTACAGCACCTGCCGCCTGCTGCTGTGCGGGAGCGCCCCACAGCGAGCTCTCGGCAGCGCGGCGAGCGGCGATGGTCTCCTCGTCGACGGCCAGTGGCTCGTCGGCGTAAGGGTCGACGACGGCGGCAGCCGGGGTCACGGGCACGGCGGTGTCATAGGTAACGGATTGAGCCGTGGCAGCATTGTTGGCGGCATTGGCAACGAGCGCCACGAAGGCAGCGGTGCTGCCTGCAGGGGCGGCATGAGAGCCCGAGACGGCGCGCGCCGCGGCAGCGATATCGTCACGGTTGTAAGAGCCGGTCTGGCCGCCGTAGGTGAGCTCGTCGATAGCGACCTGGTAGACATCGCGCGAGCGCGCGGGGTCGCAGCTGACCGGCGAATCCTCGTCGAGCATGCTGTCGATCATGGACCAGGCCTCGGCCTCGCTCATGGCATCCGCGGCGCGAGCGATGGTCGGAACGCCGTCGTCAGCGTGGAGGCGCTGGAAGGCGCCGGTCAGACCGGAAAAGACCGAAGAAGGCTGAGCGGCATTGGGCTGAGCAGCCTGAGGCTGAGCGGCAGACGCAGCCGCCTGAGGGGCAGCCCACTGCTGCTGAGCGGGTATCGAGGCAGTCTGGAACTCGTTTTGACGCTGGCTCACATTCGCGGCGCCGCCCATAGCGTCGGGCTGGAACAGGCGCTCGGCATGCTGCGCACGATATTCGGAGATACCCAGCGAGGCGGCATAGATACCCACGCCCGCCACCGCGCCCACGGCAAATGGAACAGCACCCGCGACAACCGTCTCGTTCACCGACGAAAACGGCAGCGTGGCAGCATACATCACTACGGGAGCGGCAAGGCCGATTCCGCAGGATAGTCCAGCAAGGACTGCTCGTTGTGTTGCATCAGAAGAAGCCATGAGCTCTCCCCATCTTCCAGCACCCAAATCGCATCATTCAGTTGGCCGCGCGAGAGAAGATGAAGCGGGGCCTGGGCCCCAAAGCAACGGTATATGGTTCGTTTCATCTGCGTTATCCGTCGCGAAGCTTAACAGCTATTATGCGAAACCCCCTTGGGGATTGCAAGCGACGAAGCGGGATTGAAACGGGAAAATCGCTGCTTGTCGGTCGTGAGGTCAAAAATCGTTGGCGAGCGGCTATACGAAAAGGGCCGGGATCTAACCCCCGGCCCTTCTGGCATGACTATGGTTATTGTCGTGTTCGGCAGGCGACCTAGAACGCCTGCTCGTAGTCGCTGTGCTTTTTGGCCGAACGCACCAGGAACTCCTGGTTGGTATTGGTGCCCTTGAGGCCCTTGATAAACGACGCGGCCGCGCGTTCGGTATTGTTCATGCCGGCGAGAATACGGCGCAGGCCAAAGACAAACGGGCGCATCTGCTCGTCGACCAGCAGGTCCTCGTTGCGCGTGCCCGAGGCAACGGGATCGATAGCTGGGAAGATGCGGCGGTCGGCCAGGTCGCGATCGAGCTTGAGCTCCATGTTGCCGGTGCCCTTGAACTCCTCAAAGATGACCTCGTCCATCTTGGAGCCGGTATCGATGAGGGCGGAGGCCAGGATGGTGAGCGAGCCGCCGTTCTCGATGTTGCGGGCTGCGCCCAAGAAACGCTTGGGCGGATACAGGGCCGCCGAATCGACGCCGCCCGAAAGGATGCGGCCCGAGGCGGGAGCGGCCAAGTTGTAAGCGCGGGCAAGGCGCGTGATGGAGTCGAGCACCACCACGACGTCGCCACCCAGCTCCACGATGCGCTTGGCGCGCTCGATCACGAGCTCGGCCACGCGAGTATGGTTGTCGGCGGGCATATCAAAGGTGGAGGCCACGACCTCGCCCTTGATGGAGCGCTGCATGTCGGTAACCTCTTCGGGGCGCTCGTCGACGAGCAGGCAGATGAGGTGCACCTCAGGGTTGTTGATCGAGATAGACTGGCAGATCTTCTTGAGGATCGTGGTCTTGCCGGCCTTGGGCGGCGACACGATCAGGCCGCGCTGGCCCTTGCCGATCGGCGAGACGATATCGATGGCACGACCGGTGATGGAATCCTTGCCGTGCTCCATGCGCAGCGGCTCGTTGGGATAGACCGGGGTAAGGTCGCCAAACTTGGGGCGGTTACGGGCCTGCTCGGGATCCATGCCGTTGACGGTCGTGATCTTGGCGAGGCCGGCGCGCTTGTCGCCACCGCGCGAAGGACGCAGCGAGCCCTCGATAACATCACCCGTGCGCAAGCGTACGGAGCGAATGAGGTATGCGGGGACGAAGGCGTCGTCGTTGGACTTCATGTAGCCGTGGGCGTGGATGATGCCGGAGCTGTCCGGGCGAATCTGCAGGATGCCCTTGATATCGCGGAAGCCCTCGGCCTTCGCGGCAGTGGTGTAAATCTCCTCGACGAGCTCGGCCTTCTTTTTGCCGGTCGTCTCGATCTCGAACTCCTTGGCCTTCTCGCGCAGCTCGGCGACCTTCATGCCCGCGAGCTCCTCGCGCGAAAGCGTAGGCTCGGTGGGAGCGGCGTTGCGCTCCTTGTTGCGCTGCTTGCGATCGCGCTGACGGCTGCGGCGGTCGTTGCGCTCGTCCTTGCGATCGTTGCGCTCGTCGTTGCGTTTGTGCTGACGGCGATTGGGGCGGGCGTTCTCTTCGGTCTCGGCGGACGTGGTGCCCTTGGCCGCCGGGGTTGCGGCGTCGGTGTCGGCCGGGGCTTCGCCCTCGGCTTTGGTATCGGCATCGACGTTGGGCTCAGCATCGGCCTGCTGCTCGACGGCCTTAGCCTTTGCAGACTTCTTGCGCGTACGCTTGGGCTTCTCGGCTGCCGGCTGACCGGCGTTCTCGGCATCGGAAGCGGAGTCGACGGTTGCCTCGGCGACCTCGTTGCCAGAATCCTCGAACGCGTCCTTTTTCGAACCCTTGGCCTTGGACGAGCGCTTAGCGGCCGTGCGACGGCTGCGACCGGGGCGAACATCGGCGGGCTCGCCCTCGGCGGATACGCCGGCCTCGGTGGCGGCTCCCTGGGCAGGAGCGTCAGCGACGGGCGCGAGCGCGGCGGTCATCGCGGCGTCCTGAGCTGCGGCTGCTGCAGCGGCGGCGGCAGCCTTCTCGGCCTCGACGAAGGCCTTGGGCTTGCGGCCGCGGCGGTGCGGGCGAAGAGCGGGATCGACGACGGGGGCCTCGCCGGCCTCGGCAGGTGTTGCAGACTCAGAGGGCTGCGCACCCTCCCCTACCGCAGAACGAACCGGAGCTTCACCGGACTCTTGAGCCGCCCGCTCAGCATCCTGCTGAGACTTGGCCGCACGACGACGCGTGCGCGGAGCCGGCTTCTCGGTCGGCTGCCCCGCGACAGGGGTCTCGGTGGCCGCAGGCGCCTCGGAGACGACCGGCGCTGCAAGCTCGGTCAGCGCCGCGGCCTCGCGCTCGGCAGCACGGCGACGGGCGCGTACAACCTGAGCCTCGCTGATTTGTGCCAGCGCGCGGGCCTGTGCAACCTCATCGGAAATGGGGGCCGAGGCATCGGCGGCAACGGGCCGCTTCGCGCGCGTGGTGCGCGTCGTGCGACGCTTGGGCTTTGCAGCCTCCTCGCCGTCAGCGGCGGGCTTAGCCACACGGCGCGTGCGCTTGGGCTTTACGGGCGCGGCATCCTCTTCGGCGGCAGGGGCAGCTCCCCCGCCAGCGGCAGGCGCGACCTTCTCAGCCGATGCGGGCGCAGGCGTCAAAGCGGCCTTGGGGGCCTCAGGATCCGAGACCTGCACCGGCGCGGGCATCGCGACCTGGTCCGACGCAACCGGTGCAGCGGGAGCGGTTTGCGCCGTCGTTATTTCGTTTTCTTGCTGTTGATCAGACACAGTGTTTGCTCAACTTTCTTTTCAAGCCCTGTGATCACATGCTCCCTGCATATACCTTCAGGGCGGCTAAACAGTCTAGCTCCGCACAAAAACGACGGACATCATTGATCTGTATCGAGATGATTGCGTCATATACGCAGCGTTAGTGTAACACAACCGCAACCACCTGCAACTTAGTCATCGGACGTTCTTAAACGCCTAGTCATCAGGGACACTCCTCCTCAAAAGTGTCTTAATCAAAAGCGCCTTGAAATGTCGCGCTAGAGGAGTGAAACCGTGGCATCCGGAATAGCCACGCCACGAATCGCGCTTATCTACTACGTTTGACCCACGACCCCTGACCATTCCCTCGATCTTCCTAAAATCGCAAGCCCGCTACCTGCGGTTTTAATATCGCACCTTTAATCATGGTTCGGGGTATGCGACTAAACGTAGTAGATAAGCGCGATTCGTGGCGGACGGTTTCGCACTGCTCTCACCCGGGACAAAAATGATCCGTATTCCTCCGTCCCCAAGGAGTCATTTTCAAAACTATGGCGGATTACGGTGCAAGAACGGCGCAAGCCAACCATACCCTGCATTTTTTATATTCGGCAAGCCGTCTACCTGCGGTTTTAATTTCGCTATTGGCGCCATGGTCGCCAGACAGCGATTCAGTCCCGTAAACCGGTATAGTTGCGTTTTTGTAGCATTTTCCAACACGCCAAAAAGCCCTGCCAAACGCAAAAAGCCCGACCTCCGCGATGGAGATCGGGCTTTCAAGGCTCAGTTAAACCAAGCCTGCGCGGTCAAATGACCCGCAGATTACATCTGCTCGGGGGCGGTCACGCCAACAAGGGTGAGCACCAGGGCGAGCGTCACGCGGACGGCGTCGCAGGCGGCCAGACGGGCGCGCGAGAGCTCGGGGTCGACGGGACGGCCCTCGCTCGGCAGCACCTGGCAGGCGGCGTAGAAGCTATGGAAGTCGCCGGCGAGCTCCTCGGCAAAGTGCGTCAGACGGAACGGGGCGCGGTCGCGAGCGCAGCTGGCGATGAGGTCGGTGAGCTCGTTGAGCTTACGCGAAAGGGCGAGCTCGGTCGGGTCGGTCAGCAGCGAGTAATCGACGTTCTCACCGATGGCCTTGGCGGCGACGGCCTTCATGCCCATCTCGTCAGCCTGCTCGGGCGTAACGTCGGCGGCACGGCGCAGAATGGAGCACACGCGGGCGTGAGCGTACTGCACGTAGTACACCGGGTTGGAGTTGTCGCGCTTCTTGACGGCCTCGATATCGAAGTCGACCATCTGGTTAGAGCTCTTGGAGATGAGCGTGTAGCGAGCGGCATCGGAGCCGACCTCGTCGACGAGCTCCTGAAGGGTCACCATGGTGCCCTTGCGCTTGGACATACGGACGGGCTTGCCGTTGCGCAGTAGGTTGACGAGCTGGCCCAGCAGAACCTCAAACTTGCCGGGGTAACCCAGAGCGTCGCAGACGCAGCGGACGCGCTCGATGTAGCCGTGGTGGTCGGCGCCCCAGATGTCGATGACGTGGTCGACGCGCTGGAACTTGTCCCAGTGATAGGCAACGTCGGAGGCGAAGTAGGTGTACTCGCCGTCGGACTTGATCAGGACGCGGTCCTTGTCGTCGCCCAGATCGGTGGAGCGGAACCACAGGGCGCCGTCCTTGGTGTAGAGGTAGCCCATCTTGTCGAGCTTCTCAAAAGCGCGGTCAACGGCGGAAGTGCCGGCAGTCTCGCCCTCGGTGTCCTTCACATACAGCGAGCGCTCGGAGAACCAACGATCGAAGTCGCAATTGACGGCGTGGCAGAGGTCGCGCATGTTGTCGACCATCTTCACGTAGCCGCGCTCACGGAAGCTCTCCATGCGCTCCTGCGGATCGGCCTCGACCCACTTGTCGCCGTCGGTGCGCCAGAACTCGGCAGCCTCGTCGATGATATAGTCGCCGCCGTAGGAATCCTTGCCCAGAGTCTCGGCAAAGTTGTCCTGATACGGATGGGTCTCGGGGTGCTCGTCGTTCTCGTCGGCGACAAAGGCATCGCGGTCGGCGATCAGCAGCTTGTGAGCCTCGTCGATATCCACGCCCTGCTTGGCGATGATATCGGCAAGCTGCATATAGCGCGTGCTGATGGAGTTGCCGAAGGTGTTCATCTGCGAGCCGTGGTCGTTGATGTAGAACTCACGCTGGATGTCGTAACCGGCGTGGTCCATAACGCGGCAAAGGGAGTCGCCCAGCGCGGCCCAGCGGCCATGGCCGATGTGCATGGGGCCGACGGGGTTGGCGGAAACGAACTCGACCTGGGTCTTCAGGCCGCCGCCGACGTTGGACTTAGCGAAGTCCATGCCCTTCTCGCGGGCCTCGCCGAAGATGGCGTTCTTGACGGCAACGGAGAGGTAGAAGTTGATGAAGCCAGGACCGGCGATCTCGACCTTCTCGATCGCGGGGTCCTCGGGCATATGGGCAACGACGGCCTCGGCAATCTTGCGCGGGGCGCAGTGGGCCAGCTTGGCGGACTTCAGGGCCATGGTGGAGGTCCACTCGCCATGAGAAGTGTCAGCCGGTCGCTCGATGGCGCAATCGTCAAGTTCAAATGCGGAAAGGTCGCCGGCCTCCTGGGCCGCAGCAAGCGCAGCGCGTACCAGCTCTTCAATCTTCTCGGGCATAGATCCTCCTTGTGTTAAAGCCCCCGAGCTCTTGGTCACTCGTAGGGCAAAAGCCAGAGTTTGTAGCACTCTATCACAAGCGACGCACACTGTCGCAGGGTAAAGCTAATAGATATTGCATATGCACAAAAATGACTACCGCTCCTGCGCGGCAGTACAAAGTTGGCGGTTTGCCTGCAGATTATGCACGCGTTGGAACTGCATAAACATATGAATGGGTGGTGCATTTTATCGAATACTCTTACCTATCGGAGTTGTGTGCTTTTCCTGCATAAAGTAAGGGTTTACGCACGTCAGCGTGGTATTCTTAACATACGTGAATTCGTATAAGTTGGAGGTAGCATGTTCTCAATCGGTCAACACGTCATTCATCCGGGTCAGGGAGTCTGCACTGTCGTCGGTTTTAGGGACGACACGCCGCAGCCCATGCTGTTGCTCGAGACCAAGCAGGGACATGCGCAGACGATCCTCATGTATCCCGTGGCGCAGGCCGACCGTTTGCACGCCGCCATCTCCCAGCAAGATGCCGAGCACCTGCTGAGCCACTACGACGAGCTGGAGTGCGACACCTTTACCGAGCGCAACAGCTCGCTGGAGGAGACGCACTTTAAGCAGCAGCTCAAGCTGGGTGCGCCCGAGACGGTCCGCGTGGCAAAAACCATGATGCACCGTATTCGCCAGGCCGAGGAAGCAGATAAAAAACCCAGCTCTTACTACATGCGCGTACTCAAGGAAGCCAAGCGCCGCTCCATCGAGGAGTTCGCTGTGGCCCTGGGTGTCACCGAGGAGGACGCCGAAGCCCGCCTAGCCCAAGCCGCCCTCAACTAACCTGCCAAAAACCGCCACAAAGGGGACAAGCACCTTTGTGGCGGTATTCTTGTTCTAGTAGTATTCACTCTTATCGATACCCACGAGCACAAGGAGTCTCTTATGGCAGAGCCGCTTACCGCCGGAATCACCCGCGACCGCGCGTTCGAACTGCTCAACGAGCACAACAAAGATCCGTTCCACATCACCCACGGCGAGACGGTCGAGGGCACCATGCGCTACTTTGCGCGCGAGTTCGACCCCGAGAACGAGGAGTTTTGGGGCATCGTCGGCCTACTGCATGACTTGGATTGGGAGGAGCATGAGGACGACCCCATGAACCACACCATCTATGCCGCCGAGATTCTCGAGGGTGAGGGTGCGACTCCCGAGCTTATCCGTGCCATCCAGACGCACACGTCAGACTTCAACTCTTCGCTGCCCAAGCCCGAGCTGCAGATGGAAAAGATCCTGTTTGCCTGCGATGAGCTCACCGGCCTGATCGGCGCCGCCGTCATCATGCGCCCGAGCAAGAGCGTCATGGACTTTACGACCAAGTCGCTCAAGAAGAAGTTCAAGGACAAGCGCTTTGCCGCCGGCTGCTCGCGCGATGTGATTTCGCAGGGCGCCGAGATGCTGGGCTGGGAGCTTCCCGAGCTCTTCGACCGCACCATCGCAGCAATGCAGTCCTTCGCCCCCGACCGCGACACCTTCCAGGCCTAATCCGCTTCGCCCAAAGCGCAATACCACCGCAAAGATGCTTGTCCCCTTTGCGGTGGTTTTTCGTTTGCGAGGGGTTTAGGGGCGGAACTGGCCGGTGCCGCGGAGCTTGTATTTGTAGGTGGTGAGGGCCTCGGCGGCAAAGGGGCCGCGGGCGTGGAGCTTTTGGGTCGAGATACCGATCTCGGCACCCAGCCCAAACTCACCGCCGTCAGTGAAACGCGTGCTGGCGTTGGCGTACACGGTCGAGGCATCGACCGCATCCAGGAAGCGCTCACAGGCATCCTCGTCCTCGGCAACGATGGCCTCGGAGTGCATGGTGCCGTAGCGGTTGATGTGTGCGATGGCCTCGTCCTCGTTCGCCACGACCTTCACGCTCATCTCGAGCGCCAGGTACTCACGGCCCCAGTCCTCCTCAGTCGCGGCAACATAGTTGTCGCCCTCGGCAAGCCCAGCGTCGGCGCATGCGGCGCACGTGGCCTCGTCGCCGTGAATCAGCACGCCGTGGTCGTGCAGCACGGCCACGACTGCGGGCAAAAACGCGTCGGCCACGGCACGGTCGACCAGCAGCGACTCGGCGGCATTGCACACGCCCACGCGCTGGGTCTTGGCATTGACGATAATGTTGAGCGCCTTGTCAAAGTCGGCGGATTCATGCACGTAGATATGGCAGTTGCCCGTGCCCGTCTCGATCACCGGCACAAGCGACTCGCGCACGCAGCGCTGGATCAGGCCCGCACCGCCACGCGGAATGAGCACATCGACGATGCCGCGGAGCTTCATGAGCTCGCCGGTGGCCTCGCGGTCGGTGGACTCGATCATCGAGATAGCCTCGCGCGGGAAACCCTTGGCCTCGAGCGCATCGGCCAGCAGTTCGGCAATCATGGCGCACGAGTGATAGGCCAGCGAACCGCCGCGCAGAATGCAGGCGTTGCCGGTGCGGATGCAGATGCCCGCGGCATCGGCCGTCACGTTGGGGCGCGCCTCATAGACCATGGCGACCAGGCCCAGCGGCACGCTCACGCGGGTGAGGTCCACGCCGCTTGCAAGCACGCGGTGGTCGAGCACGCGGCCGACAGGATCGGGCAGCTCGGCGAGCTTCTCCAGGCCGGCGGCCATGCCCTCGACGCGCTCGGGCGTCAGCAACAGGCGATCGAGGAGCCCCGCCGAGGTCCCCGCATCGCGCGCGGCGGACATATCGAGCTCGTTGGCGGCAACGATGGAATCGACACCGTCGCGCAGCGCTGTGGCCATGGCGCGCACGGCCTCCTGACGCTGCTCATCACTCGCCATGGCAAGCGCGCCCGAAGCGGCCTTGGCCTCAACGGCAAGATCGTGGACATACGTGGCTATATCGACCGACATGGACGGCCCTTTCTCTTAGATGTTTGACCACCATGGTAGCCGATTTGTGCATGCCCTCGCGCGCGGCGGTAGAATTGGTCAACCCGAAACACCGCAACGAACGGAAGTACCGCATGGCCCTCATCACTTCGTACCACGTCTCCGGCCTTTACGTCGAGGACCACAGTATCGACGTCCCCTTGGATTGGCGCGGTCTGGAGCCGATGCTGTTGGCCGTCGGCAGCACCATGCGCCGCGGCGCTATGCCGGCACCCATCGCCGGCGCGCCCGAGAGCATCAAGCTCTTCTACCGCGTGGTTTGCGCGCCCGACCACATCAACGACGATCTGCCGCTGCTCCTGTTTTTGCAGGGCGGCCCCGGCGGCGAGAGCCCGCGTCCGCTGTCGCCCACAAGCGATGGCTGGATCGAAGAGGCCGTCAAGCTTTTCCGCGTCGTGCTGCCCGACCAGCGCGGTACCGGGCGCAGCAGCTGTGTAGACGGGCGCACGATTGCCGCTCTGGGCGAGCGCGCGACGGCGGCCGGCTCCGATGCCGCACGCTCGCAGGCGGACTTCCTCAAGCGCCACCTCGCCAGCTCCATCGTGCGCGATTTTGAGTACCTGCGCCTCGTGGGCTTTGGCGGCAAGCCGTGGGTCACGCTCGGCCAAAGCTACGGCGGCTTTTTGACGCTGAGCTACCTGTCGCTCTTCCCCGAGGGCGTGGCGGCGAGCTTTACCTGTGGTGGCATCCCCCACGTCCCGGCGAGCGCCAGCGAGGTCTACGCGCACACCTTCCCGCGCATGGCCGCCAAAACGCAGCAGTATTACGACCGCTACCCCGCCGACGTCGAGCGCGTGGCGGTTCTTGCCGATGCGCTTGAGGAGCAGAGGCCCGTGCTGCCCGACGGCTCGCCAATGACGGTGGAGCGCCTGCAGCTTATGGGCAGCGACTTTGGCATGAAGCCGAGCTTTGAGCGCATGCATTGGATTATCGATCACGCTTTTGTTGACGGCGACGGTACGCTGAGTTGCGGTGCCTCGGTATCCGATAGCTTTTTGATGCGCGCCTTCGAGCGCACCAACACGCGCACGAATCCGCTGTACTGGACGCTTCAGGAGTTCATCTACGCCGACGGCGACACCATGCCCATTCGCTGGGCCGCGGCAGAAGAGAAAGCTCATCGTGCCGAGTTCGACACACTCGCTCGTCCGCTCATGTTTACCGGCGAGGCCATGTTCCCGTGGATGTTTGAGCAGATGCCCGAACTTAAGCCTTTCAAGCCGGCGATGGACCTGCTGATGGAGGACACCAGCTGGGACAAGATCTACGACCCGCAGCGCCTAGCATGCAATGAGGTGCCACTCCAAGCCGCCGTGTACTTCGACGACATGTACGTGGATTCGGGCCTGCAGCTCGACACGCTCAGCCGCGTGGGCAACTCGCACGCCTGGGTGACCAACGAGTTCGAGCACGACGGCCTGCACGGAAGCGTGGTATTCAAGCACCTCTTCGACGAAGCCCTCAACCGCGGAGACCTGCGCCGAATCTTCTAGCGTAGGAGTGTCCCCAGCTGCAGGCACATAAGGAACGTCCCCAAGTGCCAGGTTTATGACGTCATCGCAGGTAGAGGACGGAAAGCGAAAACGCCCCAGAGCGAGTGGCTTCATATCGTAGGTCGAACAAAAGAAGCGAGCGTCGTCCAGAGCGAACAAGTTGGCATGAAAAAGGCGAGGCATAGACCTGATGGTCATGCCTCGCCTTTTGAATGACAAATTGTCGCTCTGGGCGGCGCGCAGCGTCAATTGGTTATGCGAAGACAATCAAGTTGTCCCTGTGGATCGCGGGCTTCTCGGCCAGGTCTGCCAGCAGGCGGTTGCTGGCAATCTGGTCCTGGCGGCGGCCGGCAGCAAGCTCCAGCACGTCCGAATCGGCCTCGGCGATACCGCGGGCGACAACCATACCGCTCGGATCGCACACATCGAGCACATCGCCCTCGGCAAACTCCCCATCGACCTGGCGAATACCCACCGCGAGCAGGGACGAGCCACGGCTGACCAGAGCCTTCGCGGCACCGTCGTCAACCGTTACCGAGCCATGCGCCTTGTCACCTAGCGCGATCCACAGCTTGCGGGGCGCAATGTCAAGACGTTCCGCCGGCGGGTCGAACAGCGTACCCACGCTCTCGCCTCGGGCCAGGCGTACGAGCGCATCGGGCTCCTCGCCCGAGCAAATCACGCTCTGAATGCCGGCCGTCATGAGAATGCGGCTTGCACGGATCTTGGTGATCATGCCGCCCGTGCCCACCGATGTGGAAGAATCGCCCGCCGAGGCGATGATCTTGGCGTCGATCTTATGCACGACCGGGACGAACTCGGCCGTGGGGTCCTCGTGCGGATTGGCGGTATAGAGGCCATCGATGTCCGAGAGCGTCACGCACAGATCGGCGGAAACCAGACAGCTCACAAGCGCCGCCAGCGTGTCGTTGTCGCCAAACTTGATCTCATCGACGGTGACGGTATCGTTCTCGTTGACGACCGGCACCACACCCAGCTCCACAAGGCGCAGCAGGGCGTCGCGCGCGTGCAGGTAGGACGTGCGGCGTGCCGTGTCGTGACGCGTGAGCAGCACGAGCGAGGTGAGCAGGTCGCGCGCATGGAACTCCTCGTCGTAGGCCGACGAGATGATGCACTGACCGGCCGAGGCGCAGGCCTGCAGGCTCGGCAGGTCGCTGACCGGCTTACGGTCGAAGCCCAGCACGGGATAGCCGCAGGCAATGGC
>UQWK01000019.1 GCA_900544725.1 uncultured Collinsella sp. | reverse complement strand
GCCCCAAGAAGCGTCGCCGCGTGTAACTGAAAGGATCGTATCAATATGGCAATCGACAGGACTCCTGTTCTTAAGCGCTGCCGTCAGCTCGGGATCGATCCCGCTGAGCTCGGTTACAGCAGCAAGAAGGAATCTATCCGTCAGCCCAAGCGCCGTCGCAAGGAATCTGAGTACGGCATGCAGCTGCGCGAGAAGCAGAAGGTCAAGTTCATCTATGGCGTTCTGGAGAAGCAGTTCCACGGCTACTTCAACAAGGCCCGCAAGATGAACGGCGTCACCGGTGAGAACCTCATGATCATCCTTGAGTCTCGCCTCGACAACGTCGTCTTCCGTCTTGGCTTCGCCCGCACCCGCAAAGAGGCTCGTCAGTCCGTCCGTCACGGTCACTTCACCGTGAACGGCAAGCGCGTGGACATCCCGTCCTACCGCGTCAAGGCCGGCGACGTCGTCGCTGTCGGCGAGAAGTTCCGTGACCTCCTCCCCATCAAGGAGGCTCTGATTTCCTCCGAGCGTTTCGAGGTCCCTGGCTGGCTCGAGGTCGATATCGAGAAGCTGTCTGGTAACGTGCTCGCTCTGCCGACGCGTGAGCAGATCAGCGGTGATATCAACGAGCAGCTCATCGTCGAGCTCTACTCTAAGTAGTCCATCCGGGCTGCTGAGGCTGGAGGTAATACATGTCAGAATTCATTAGGCCTCAGGTTCAGGTCGAAGAGATTAACGAGACGTCTGCTCGTGTCTCCGTTGAGCCGCTCGAGCGTGGCTACGGCGATACGCTGGGTAACTCCCTTCGTCGCGTTCTTCTGTCCTCGCTCGAGGGTGCCGCCGTCGAGGCTATTCAGATCGATGGCGCGCAGCACGAGTTCATGACCATCCCTAACATGGTCGAGGATGTCACCGACATCGTCCTGAATGTCAAGGGTCTTGTCTTCAGGGCTCTCGGCACGACCGACGAGGCGACCGCCACCATTTCTGTTGACGGCCCCTGCGAGGTCACCGGTGCGGACTTCTTTATTCCGTCCGAGTTTGAGCTGGTCAACCCCGAGCAGCACATCGCTACGCTCACCGAGGGTGGCCATCTCACCATGAGCATGCGCATCGGCTATGGCCGCGGCTATGTCTCTGGCGAGGCTAACAAGCGCGACAACGATCCCATCGGTGTGATCCACGTCGACTCGCTGTACTCGCCGGTGTCCCGTTGCGCCAAGCTCGTTGAGGCTTGCCGTGTCGGTCAGCACACCGACTACGACCGCCTTGTCCTCGAGATCGAGACCAACGGCTCCATCGCTCCGCGCGACGCCGTGGTCCAGGCTGCCAATATCATCAACCAGCATATGGCTGCCTTTATGAACCTTGCCGAGACCCCCGAGGTCGAGGAGGAGGCTTCGATCTTCGCTCCCGAGGTCACCAACGACAACGCCGAGCTGGACAAGCAGATTGAGGATCTGGACCTTTCCGTCCGTTCCTACAACTGCCTTAAGCGCGCCAGCATTCACTCGGTCCGTCAGCTCGTTGAGTTCTCGGAGAACGATCTGCTCAACATCCGTAACTTCGGTGTTAAGTCGATCGAGGAAGTGAAGGACAAGCTAGAGTCCATGGGCCTGAGCCTGAAGGCTTAATGCTTCGCATATTTGAGGAGAAACTAGACCATGCGTCACAACGTTAAGAAGGGCCTGAAGCTCGGCACCGATGCGAGCCACACCAAGGCCATGAAGAAGAGCCTTGCTAAGGCCCTCTTCGAGAACGACCGCATCAAGACCACCGAGACCCGCGCTAAGGCGCTGCGTTCGGTCGTCGATCCGATCATCACCTGGGCCAAGAAGGGCGACCTGCACTCTCGTCGTCTGGCCATCGCCAAGCTCGGCGATAAGCAGCTCGTTGCCGAGATCTTCGACAAGGCTGCTCAGGGCATGTGGCAGGACCGCAACGGCGGTTACACCCGCATCATGAAGCTCGGTAACCGCAAGGGCGACAACGCTCCCATCGTTATCATGGAGCTCGTCACCGAGCCTTGCACGCCTAAGGCCAAGAAGGCTGCTCCGGCCCCCAAGAAGGCCGCTGCTCCCAAGAAGGTCGAGGCCGTCGAGGAGGCTCCTGCTGAGGAGACCGCTGAGTAGACAATCCGTCTGCATAGGCTATATTCGAGGGGTACGTTCGCGTACCCCTCTTTTTTTGTCGCAATACCGTTGATTGTTTGTTGGGAGCGTCCATGACCGCGCCGTCTGATTTCAATTCGAACCCAGAGCTCGATGCTACGCTCGTATTCCGTGTTGCCTATGACGGCTCATCGTATAGCGGATTTGCCGAGCAACCGGGCCAGACAACCGTTGCGGGCGAGTTGCGCCGCGCTATCGAGACGCTGCTGCGCCGCCCGATCGATCTGACGTGTGCGGGGCGTACCGATGCCGGCGTGCATGCGGTGGCTCAGTACATTAGCGTGCCCGTAACGGACGCTGAGCTTGCTCTGACGCGCCGTAGGTGGCTGAGGGCTATGGATGCCCTGTTGTCCAAAGATATCGCCATAAACGAGGTCTACAGGGCCCGTAAAGGATTTTCTGCTCGCTTTGACGCGCGGTCCCGTACGTATACGTACCGCATTGCCGATCGCGATGCGCGCCCCGTGCTCTCGCGCGGCGCTGTGTGGTGGCATCGCTATCCCCTCGACGTCGATGCGATGGCGGCCGCGTGCCCTGCGCTCTTGGGCGAGCAGGACTTTAAGAGCTTTTGCAAGGTGGCGTCTGCCGTGGGCAAGCCCACGCACCGCTGCGTGATGCGCGCCGAGTTTGGCCACGAGGTCGCTTTTGGCGAGGATATCCTGACGTTTACCATCGAGGGCAACGCATTTTTACATTCGATGGTGCGCACTATTGTGGGCACGCTCGTGGAGATCGGCATGCATCGTCGCGATCCCGAGTGGATGCGCGAGGTCATTGATGCCTGCGACCGTACCGCTGCGGGTCCCACGGCGCCTGCCTGCGGCCTTACGTTTATGGGTGTGGATTACGGCCCCGACGAGCTTGTCGTACTCGACTAGGGGAGTGCTCGACGCGTCCGTAACTGGCACATACTATGTGTGAGCTGCGCGTGTGCAACATCTGTTCTTGGCGTGCAACATGTTAGGCGGCTCGTTGCTTTTATAGCTCGGGTGTACCATGAACGACAGTTTGATTTGGCGCTATCGAGAGGATGGAAAACTTGGTTCGACGTTGTTCGCATCCGCGACTTTCGGTGATCCTTATTGTTGAGGGTTCGCCCAGCTATGCGATGCGTGCGCTCGAGAGCGTCCAGAACCAAGACCTCTATGACCTGCAAATTGTCGTGGTTTGTCGCGACGTTGCGCCGGGCGTGCGCCATTCGCTCGAGGTTGCCGCCGGCAGAGATATTCACATCGATTTGATTGACGTCGAGGATTCGGCGCGCGGAGCATGTCTCAAGGCCGGTTTTGCCGCCTCGCGTGGATTGCAGATTGTTGCCATGAACGCCGACGAGTGGTTTGCCCCACAGTCCCTTTCCAAGATGGTCGATGTTGCGTGTGATGCTGCGGCAGACATGGTGATTCCCACGGCATCGCTCGACCGCTACGATGCTCATCGTGAGCGCCATTCGCGTGTACTGGATGCCACCTCTCTTGCGATCGATGACCGTGCTTCATTGGCGGCCGGTCTGTCTCAAATGATTTCCGGCGGCCTGATTGCCCAGACTCCCGGTGTGATGTACAGCCGCTCGCTGTTCGAGACGTGTTTGTCGCGCGACCGTGCGTTTCGCTCGATTGGGTTTATGACATGCGCTCTTTCGCAGGCGCAATGCATATCCGGGTGCGGTGATGCCTGTTTCCATGCGGTGGCGCCACGGCTTACAGATGCTTTTGACCCCACATTGTTTGCCAAGCTTACCGATGACGCCCGGGCGCTCGACGAGCTTATTGATTCGCTTGCAGAGGCGAACGGTGACACGCAGCTAAAGGTGGCGAGCCATATGTTTTACTTCGCCGGGCTGGTCGCCTGCATCGAAAATTTGTGCTTGAGCCCGCATGGGGTGTCATCAATTGAGCGTTCCGCACGTATGCGTGATATGCTCGAGGCATCTCGAACTCGTCAGATGTCTGCGGCACTCAAGGATAACCATCGTGGACTCGGCTTGTTGTTTGGACCGATTGCCAGTGCCAAACCTACGCGTTGCGTGATGTATACGCATCTGGCCGCTTTTTTTAACCGGACGGGCGTCAAAACTGCTTAAGACGGCTTTTTTCGAAACAATCTTGCATGGAATTGTTTCGAAATGCGTTCTTATTCACAAATACCCTCAAATAGCGCTAAACTATTCAATTACTGATTGATTGTCTCCGCCATCTATGGAGTGAGGTTTAGTATGGCTAAAAAACGCAATGGGCGCCAGGATGCCATCAGAGATATCGTGCGCAACAAGGATGTTCGCACGCAGCGCGTACTGGTGGACGAGCTCCGTGCCATGGGGTTTGATTGCACGCAGGCGACCGTTTCGCGCGACATTGCCGATATGGGGCTGCGCAAGCTTCCCGAGGGCATCTATGTTCTGGCCGAGGACTTGCATCTGCAGCGTATGGTCTCCGAACTGGTAACGGGCGTTCTGCGTACCGACAACCTGGTTATGATCAAGGCTCAGCCCGGTACCGCTTCGGGCATCGCCGCTGCGGTCGATGCCGCTGAGCTGCCCGACGTGCTCGGTTCGCTCGCCGGTAACGACACCATCTTGGTTATCGCCCAAACCGCCGAGGACGGCGAGCGCCTGGAGGCCCTCATCAACAAGCTGAGCAACTCTCGTAAGTAGGAGGGGCGGCGCGTGAGGACAGCGCCGCACGAGCGAATATAGCGACTTTTATGGGGCGTCGACGATGGTCGGCGCCCTTCTTTATTGTCGCATCGTGTTGGGGCGCATGCGAGGTTTCTCGTGACAAAAAGGTGCCCGAGCAGCATTTGATCTGCTCGGGCACCTTTGATCGGCTATGCCTGGGTGCCTACTGACCTGTAGAGGGATCGGGCGTGGGCGTAGGCGTTGGAGTGGGGGAACCGCCCTCGCCGCCGCCCTCGCCACCGCTACCGTCGCCGCCGGTCGAGCCGCCGGTCGAGCCGGTGCCACCCGTGGTGCTGCCGCCCGTGGTCTCGGTGGTCGTGGTGGTCGTCGTCGTGGTCGTGGTGGTCTCTTTCTCGTCCTCTTCGTTCTCGTCCTTGGACTCTTCCTTCTTGGCGTTGTTGGTGCCGTAGAACTTCCAGACGTTGTTGTTCTTATACGTGGGGGCAGTGCCCGTCGGGAACTCCTCGCGGTCGGTGCCGGCAAGGACGGTGTTCATGAACTTCTTAAAGACGGGCAGGTTGGTGCTGTCGCCCAGCAGATCTGTGCCGTACTTTTGGATGGGAATCTCACCTGCGGAGTAGCCGGTCCACAGGGCGCATGCCAGCTGCGGGGTATAGCCGCAGAACCACAGGTTGGTGGTGTTGTCGGTGGTACCCGTCTTGCCGGCATAGGGCTGGTTCACGCTCAGCGCGCCGGCGGCGCCTGTGCCGCTGCCCTGCATGACGCCGGTCAGGACGTCGGTCACTGCCGCGGCCTCGCCGGTGGAGAGCACCTGCGAGGGGTTATCGGTGTGCTGGTACAGCACCGAGCCAGTGCGCGAATCAATCTCGGTGATGGCGATCGGCTGGCGATAGTAACCGCCGTTGGCAAACGTGGCATAGGCCGCGGCCATCTCGAGCGGCGAGATGGAGCCGGTACCGAGCGTCATGACGGGAACGTCCTCGATATTGTCCTTAGAAGGATCGATGCCGAGCTTTTTGACGAGCGACATGATCTTGTTATTGCCGATAGCCTCTGCAACCTGGATATAGCCGGTGTTGGAGGAGTATGCCGTCGCCTGCTTGAGCGTGATGGTACCGTAGCTTTGGTTGGCGTAGTTCTGCACCTCGGTCGTGGTGCCCTTGGCCTTGAGCGGCGAGTTGCAGTTGAGGGTGACGTTGGGGTTCATGCCGTTTTGGATGGCAGTGGCCAGCGTAAAGGCCTTAAACGTGGAGCCCACGGGCCGCTTGGCCGTGGCGTGGTTCACGTGGTTCTCGTCGGCGTTATAGTCGTAGCCGCCCACCATGCACTTGATGTAGCCGGTCTTGGGGTCGACGACGACCATGCCCATGTCCAGGCCGTCGAGCGAAAGCGTGTCGAGCTGGGCGCGCACGGCCTCCTCGGCAGTCTGCTGCATCGTTGGGTCGATGGTGGTCTTGACGGTTAGGCCGCCCTTAAACAGCACGTCGGTGGAGAACTCCTGCTCCAGCAGCTGCTTAACATAGGCGACAAAGTAGGGCTGCGAATACACGTCGACACCGCTGCCCGAAATCTCGGTCACGTTAAGGGTGATGGGCTCTGCCTGCGCGGCGTCGTGCTCCTCCTGGGTGATGTGGCCCAGGCGCAGCATGTTGTCGAGAACCTTGTTGCGGCGAGACAGTGCCAGATCGGGATTGACCGTGGGGTCGTACTGCGAAGGCGAGTTGGGAAGGCCGATGAGCAGCGCGGCCTCGCTCAGGGTGAGGTCGGCGGCGCTCTTGGACAGGTAGGTCTCGGCGGCAGCCTCGATGCCGTAGGCGCCGTGGCCGTAATAGATGGTGTTGAGGTACATCATGAGGATCTCGTCCTTGGAGTACATCTCCTCCATCTTGATGGCGATATAGGCCTCGCGCACCTTACGCTCGATGGTCGAATCGAACTGCTCCTCCTGCAGGATGGTGTTGCGTACCAGCTGCTGGGTGATGGTCGATGCGCCCTCGTGGCCACCGGAGACGGTTGCCACGGCGGCACGTGCGATACCCCACAGGTCGATGCCGCCATGCTCGTAGAAGCGCTCGTCCTCAACGTCGACGGTGCCCTGCAACACGTACGGAGAGACCTGATCCTTGGTGACGGACTTGCGGTTTTGCGTGTAGAAGCTCGCGATCTTGTTGCCGTTGCAATCGACGATCTCGGTGGGTTCGCTCACCAGATAGGCGTTGGCGTCGGTATAGTCGGGCAGATCGGACAGCCAGCGATTGACGTTGCCGATCATGCCGATGCCAAACGCTACGCCCGCGATGAGCAAAAAGCCCAAGAACGAGAGCAGGATCATGGGCAGGGCATGCGTCTTGGAACGACTGCGTCCCTGTCGTTGGCGAGGACCCATATATTGACCTCCAGGTATGTCGTGCCGGGCGGCGGGTGCGCCGCTGGGGCAGGATGGACATAAGTTATTACACGATAAACCAAACGAGGCGCGCGAGGCCTCGTGTATGCTGGATGACGGCATTTTTCAGAGTGAATGCATACCTTGGTAAGGAGTTTGCCGATGGCGATTCGGACGATGGGGCCGAGTGGACAATGCGATAACGGGCCGGGGGCTGCCGAGGCGGCACTGCCCGAGCTGCTGGCCCCTGCCGGCGGACTCGATCAGATGCTCGCGGCGATTGCAGCGGGCGCCGATGCCATCTATGCGGGCCTGGGCGGGTTTAACGCCCGCGTGAGCGCACGCGGCTTTACCGATGATGAATTTGCGCGCGGCTGCGCCGTGGCGCGTGCGCACGGTGTGCGTGTATACGTGACGCTCAACGTGTTTGTGTTCGATGACGAGCTGGCCGACGCGGTGGCGCTGGGGGCGCACGCGTATGAGTTGGGTGCCGATGCCTTGATCGTGGCGGATGCCGGTCTGGCCTGCGCGTTGCGCGCGGCGATTCCCGGGGTCGAGATTCACCTGTCCACGCAGGCGGGCGTCCATAGCGAAGGCGCCGTACGGTTGGCTGCCGACGAGCTCGGGGTCGAGCGCGTGACGACTGCCCGTGAGCTGACAGTCGACGAGATTGCCGCCTTGTGTGCTACCGGCGTGCCTATCGAGGTGTTCTGCCACGGCGCGATTTGCATTGGCTATTCGGGCGCCTGCGAGTTTTCGGCCCTGCGGCGTGGGCGATCGGCGATGCGCGGCGACTGTACGCAGCCGTGCCGCTTGGCGTACGACCTGGTGGACGAGGCAGGGGAGAGCGTCGTTTCCGTTGAGGGCGATCGTCTGCTGTGTCCGCGCGACTATCTGGGCATCGCGCACCTGCCCGAGCTTGTTGGGGCCGGGGTGGCGTCGCTCAAGATCGAGGGGCGCATGAAAAACCCCGACTATGTGTTCAACGTGGTGCGGATATGGCGCCGTGCGCTCGATATGGTGCGCGACGACGTGTGGGATGCCGGTGCCGTGGCCGCGCTCGAGCGCGAGCTAGGAAGGTCGTTCAACCGCGGGTTTACCGATGCGTACCTGCGGGGGCGATCGGGCGCCGAGCTCATGAGCTTTGAGCGCGCGATTAACCAGGGTGTGCGCGTGGGCCGTTTGGTTGCCGTGGGCCACGAAGAGGTGACCGTCGAGCTCGATGCCGCCGTGGCCGCGGGCGACACGCTCGAGATCCGGTTCTATCCGGGTGCCGATGCACGCCCCGATGTGCCCAAGCGCTGGCCCCAGGTGCCCTGCCCGGTGGATGCGGCGGCGGGGGAGCGCGTTGTCGTGCACTGCAAGCGTAAGGTGGATGCGGGATGCGAGGTGTACCTGATTCGCAGCGCCGGCGTGTTGGAGCAGACGGCGATGGCGCTGGAACACATGCGGGTCGAGGCGGACGCGGTCGTACCCGTTGCGAGCGCCGTTGAAATACTGCCCTTTGAGGGCGCCGTGACTGTTGGCGACGTGCCCGAGGCGGCGTTGACGGAGCCGACGGAACAGGGGACTTCCGCTCGCATGGTCTTTGCCTGGCAGCTAATGGATGCCGACCCGTGTGGCGAGCGCGATCTGTCCGATGCGATTGTGGTGCTCGACGAGGTCTGTCGTGCAGCCGATGCCTCGCGTACCCGCTCGCTTATGCGGCGTGCCGGGCGCGTCGTCTGCCGCAATCTGGGACAGGTGGCGATGGCGCGCGAGCTGGACGTGCCGTTTGACGTTGCGGCTCCGGTGTTTTGCGCGAACCGGGTTACGCTTGCCTGGCTACGCGGGCTCGGCGCGGGCCGTGTGTATTTGCCGGCCGAGCTTGCAGCCGACGACGCTGAGCGTGTTGCCGAGCTTGCTGCTTGCCCCGGCGTCTTGGGGCCTGTTGACGCCGGCCATCCCGAGCTCATGGTGAGCGAGCACTGCTTGCTGACTGCCGAGGGTGCCTGCGCCACGGATGCGACGGGGCAGGTCCGTTGCCGTGACTGCTCGCGCCGTCAGCAGGCGCGCTTTTTGGTCGAACGTGACGGCACACGTTTGCCGGTCGTTATCGACGCGTGCGGCAGGACGAGGATTTTCCTGTCGTAGGTGTTCGGCCGCGCCGTTTTGGTTATTATTAGTGGGTTTATGAACTTCGAGCACCGCCGTATCCGGTGAGGGTGCTATAGCAAAAGGAGGATACCCAATGCTGTCTGTCGACGAGCAAATGCGTATCATCACCTCGGGCGCCGCACAGATCGTCCCCGAGGCCGACCTTCGCAAGAAGCTTGAGAAGGGCGAGCCCCTCAACATCAAGCTCGGCGTCGATCCCACCAGCCCCGACCTGCACCTGGGCCATGCCGTGCCCCTGCGCAAGATGCGTCAGTTCCAGGACTTGGGCCACAACGTCACCCTCATCATCGGTAACGGCACCGCGCTGATCGGCGATCCTTCGGGCAAGAACTCCACCCGTCCGCAGCTTTCGCAGGAGCAGATCGAGGCCAACGCCGAGACCTACGTGAGCCAGGCCATGAAGATCCTGGATCCCGAGAAGACCACCATCGTGCACAACGGCGACTGGATCCTGTCGATGGATCTGGCCGGCCTGCTGCAGGTGTGCTCCAAGTTCACCGTTGCCCGCATTCTCGAGCGCGATGACTTTACCAAGCGCTACCAGTCCCAGACGCCGATCGCCCTGCACGAGTTCCTGTACCCCGTGATGCAGGCCTTCGACTCCGTTCAGATCAAGGCCGACGTGGAGATGGGCGGTACCGACCAGCTCTTCAACTTGCTCGCTGGTCGCGAGCTCATGGAGAAGATGGGCATGGAGCCGCAGATCGCGCTTACCATGCCGCTGCTCGAGGGTACCGATGGCGTGCGCAAGATGTCCAAGTCCTACGGCAACTACATCGGCCTGACCGATGCTCCCAAGGATATGTTCGGCAAGACCATGTCCATCCCCGACGAGATGATCGGCAAGTACTATCGTCTGGCCAGCTCGCTCACCCCGGCCGAGGTCGACAAGATCGACGCTGCCCTGGCCGACGGTTCCGCCGACCCCTATGAACTCAAGCGCGCACTGGGCCGCGACCTGTGCGACACCTACCACGGCGCCGGCGCCGGTGACGAGGCTCAGGCCGAGTTCGACCGCGTGTTCAAGGAGGGCCAGCTTGCCGACTTCCCCGAGAAGCACGTTGAGCTGACCGTTAACGACGAGGGTCAGATCTACCTCGCAGGCCTGCTGAAGGACCTAGGCCTTTCGGCGAGCGCCGGCCAGGCTCGTCGCGACATTGACGGCGGCGGCGTTAAGATCAACGGCGAGGCCGTGGCTCCTAAGAGCTACAACATCGACCCGAGCGCCCTCAAGCTGGGCGACACCCTCTCCGTGGGCAAGCGCAAGGGCTTTAAATTGGTCTAGCAAGTAGGTCAACCTAACATGTGCAATAGGGCCGCAGCCGGAACGATTCCGGCTGCGGCCCTATGAGTTGCGGTGAAATAGTTCCTAAAAATGCCATACGGCGCCCAGGCAGGAACTATTCCACCGCAACTTTTCTTCCGCACCCAAGGGATCATTTGGCGGTGCCGTTAAGCAGATGGGGTGTTAGCGGGACCTTCGTTTGGGCATACAATTGCTATTGGCTTGCTGCGGTGAAGGCTCGTCCGCTCCGCAGTTATTTCTACAGTTAAAGGAGTATGTATGTCCGTTGAGGTCATGAGGTCTGTGATTGATGCAGCCGAGGGGCGCGTGCCCGTCGACACGCTGTTTGCCAATGCGCAGATTGTCGATGTATATGGCCAGCGCGTGGCGCCCGGTAGCGTTGCCGTCAAGGATGGCGTAATCGTCGGCGTGCTCTACGACGGTCGCGACGATGCCGCCGGCACCTACGAGGCGACCGAGGTCATTGACTGCCAGGGTCGCTATATCGCCCCCGGCTTTATCGACGGACATCTGCACATTGAGTCCTCGAACATCCGTCCCGCCGAGTATGCGCGCATGGCGGCGACGCGCGGCACCACCACTGCCATTGCCGACAGCCACGAGATCGCCAACGTTTCCGGCCTGGACGGCCTGCGCTTTATGATCGAGGACGGCCGTCGCGCGCCCATTTCCATCAAGTACATGATGCCCTCGTGCGTGCCCGCGCTGCCCGATGAGCAGGCCGGCGCTGTGATTACCGCCGCCGATATGCAGGCGTTTTTTGCTGAGCATCCGGGCGATGTCTTTGGTCTGGGCGAAATGATGAACCTGCCGGGCGTCTTTATGGCCGATCCCGAGACCTGCGCTCGCATCGATGCTGCTAACCAAACGCCGTCCAAGCAGGTCGACGGCCATGCGCCACTTGTTGCCGGCAAGGACCTCAACGCCTATGCCGCGGCGGGCATTATCGCCGACCACGAGTCGACGATTCCCGAGGAGGCACTCGACAAACTGTCCCGCGGCATGTATGTGATGTTGCGCGAGGGTACGTGTAGCCACGACCTGGCCAACCTGTCGCCGATGCTGCTGGAAAACCCCGCCCGTGCCCGCCGCTGCTGCTTCGCGACCGATGACCGCGCTCCCTCCGATGCGCTTTCGACCGGCATGATCGACAATGCCTGCCGCGTGGCTATCGAGGCCGGCATTGACCCCGTGGTTGCCATCTCTATGGCGTCTCTGTCCACGGCCGAGGCATTTGGCCTGGACCACGGTTGCCGCGACCCGCACGAGCTGCGTGGCGCCATCGCCCCGGGCAAGCGTGCCGACCTGCTGGTACTCAACGACCTGACGTTTGCCACGGCTCCGCATCGTGTTTATGCCGCCGGTGCTTTGGTGGCGCAGGACGGCACCTTTGTGGGCGAGATTGCACCCGAGATGGCCGAGGTTGCGGCCCTTGCCGATGAGCTGCGCGCCTCCGCTAAGCTGCCGAAGCTATCGCTCGACGTGTTCGACTATGCCTTTAAGCCGGGGGAGGCCGTGATTGACGTGGTGCCGGGTAAGGCCATCACGGGTATGGCTCGCCCCGAGAACGCCGAGGGTCTGCGCCGCATTATGCTGATTGAGCGCCATGGCCGCGGCGTGTCGCTGCAGGCCGAGGGCGCCGACGGCGATGGCCCCGCTGGCCTGGGCCTGGTCGGCAAGCATATCGGTCGCGGCTGGGTGCGCGGTTTCACCATCACCGGTGGTGCCATTGCCTCCACGATCGGCCACGATTCGCACAACGTGTGCGTCGTGGGCGATAACGCTGCCGATATGATGGCGGCTGTTGAAGCCGTGGGCCAGGGTGGTCACGTGCTGGTGCGCAACGGCGAGGTCGTGGCGCGTATTCCGCTGGCGCTCGGTGGCCTGATGAGCGAAGGCACGGCTGAGGACGTCGCCGCGCAGCACGACGACTTTATGGTCAAGGCGCGCGCCATGGGTATTGAGCCGCCGCTCGACCCCATCATGGGCATCATCTTCCTGCCCCTACCGGTCATCCCGACGCTCCGCATCCGCCCCGAGGGCATGTTCGACGTCACCACCTTCACCTACGCCGACTAGTCATCGGGGACGTTCTTAAACGACTAGTCGTCGGGGACACTCTTTGACGTGTCGCCTGACGCCGCGACCGTGAGGCCTCTGGCATGTGTGAGCTATTTGCCAGGTCCTTGTAACGTTTACGCCCGCGGAGTCTTATTTGAGCTCCCTTTGGGTACGTTGGAATCGGATACACGTTCGATTCCAACAAGCCCGAAGGGAGCTTTTCTATGTTTAAACTGATCGCATCCGATATGGACGGCACGTTGCTTGACGAAAACGGCCAGGTGCCTCCCGAGACCTACGAACTGATTCTGGCGCTACACGAGCATGGCGTGCATTTCGCCGCATCGTCAGGTCGTCGCTACGATCGCCTGTGCGAGTTCTTTGCGCCCGTTCGCGACAAGATGGACTTTGTCGCCGCCAACGGCGCCCAGGTCTTCGCCGACGGCAAAATGGTAGACCGTGAGGTGTATTCACACCTGGCGATTCGAAGGCTCGCCCAGGCTGTCGCGACGTTTCCCAATCTGCATCTTGCGCTTTTTGACCGAACCAAGTCCTTCCTGCTCGATGACGAGTGCAAGTTCGTGCGTGAGGTCGATAAGGACCTTCCCAATGCCGAGCGCATTTGGGAGCTGCCCGATCCCAGCGTAAATATCATCAAAGCGAGTATCTTTTGCGACGACGGTGCCGTTATGGACAGTGCGTACGTGCTGCAGCGCGAACTCGGTCAGCTCTTTACTTTTGCGCCTTCGGGTAACGCGTGGATCGATGCTATGCAGCCCGGCGTGTCGAAGGCTTCGGGTATCGCACAGCTCGCGGAGCATTATGGCATTGGGCGCGATGAGGTTATGGCGTTTGGCGACTCGATGAACGACTACGAGATCATTCGCTTTGTCGGCACGGGTTGTGCGATGGAAAATGCACGCCCCGCGCTCAAGGCCGTTGCCGATCGCGTGGTGGGGCGCAACCGCGACCACGCCGTCCAGCAGGAGCTCCGCCACGTTTTGGAGAGCCTCGCCTGATCCGGCAGTTGGGGACGTTCCTTTTCCGCCGGCAGTGGGGGACAGTCCTTGCAACTTTTTCGCGAAGAGTGTCCCCAACGACTAGTCGTTTAAGAACGTCCCCAATGACTAGCCGATGACTAGGCGAGGGTTGCCATGATGGTGCGGGCGACGCCGTCGTGGTCGTTATCGTATTCGGTGATGGCGTCGGCGGCCTCGCGGTCCTCGGGCTCGGCGTTGATCATGGCCATGCCGTGGCCCGCTGCCTGCAGCATGGGGATGTCGTTGATGTTGTCGCCGAACGCCCAGGCGTCGGCGAGACGCTCGCCCAGGTGCTCGCATAGCCACGTGAGGGCCGTTCCCTTGGTGGTGCCCGCACCCATGACCTCGATATTCATGGCGTACGAACGCGTGACCTCAATGCCTCCGAGCGTGTCGAGCTCCGCCGCGATGGCGTCGCGATCGGCTGGGTCGTGCCAGTACATGGCGATGCGCTCGAGCGTCTCGACCTCGTCGATCTTGCTGTCGATATCTATGTCGATCGGTGTTCGTGTGCGCTTGAGCGAAGCCGCGATGTGGGGGTCGCCGCCGCAGAATTCGTCCAGGCGCGTGTAGAGCGAGCGGGGGAGGAAGCACTGCCCGTCCGCGAAGATATCGAAGGTGACGTCATGGCCGGCGGCAATGCTATGGACGCGGTGGGCGATGGCGCGGTCGAGCGGTCGGCTCAAAATGCACGTGGCGCGCGAGGCGTCGGTGGGCACATCGTCGTCGAGCTGCCAGATACTGGCGCCATTGGCGCAGACGGCATAGTGCACGGCGGGGTGGGCGAGGATGGGCTCAAAGACGCCCGACAGCGGGCGCCCCGTGCAGGGCACAAACTCAATACCGCGTCGCGCAAGCTCGTCAAGCATCGCCCAGGTGGCGTCGCTCATCTGCTTATCACTCGTCAGCAGCGTTCCATCCATATCGGAAAACACAATCATTCGCTGCGATCCTTTCTACTGGCATAAAAAGCGTGGCCGAGGGCGGTGATGCCCTGGCCACGCTCGGGTTCTATAACGGTCCGCGTCCTAGCGGTCGGCGAGCGGCTTGTACTCCAGCGGCTCGATAACCGGGCGGTAGGCGGGGCGGATGATGCGGTGCGCGCAGAAGAGCTCTTCCATGCGGTGCGCCGACCAGCCTGCCATGCGGGCGACGGCGAATAGCGGCGTAAAGAGCGTCTCGGGCACGCCGAGCATCTTGTAGATAAAGCCCGTGTACAGGTCGATGTTGGCACAGATGGGCTTGGTCATGCCGTGGTCGCGCATGACCTGGGGTGCCAGGCGCTCAATGCGCTCGATGAGTGCGAACTCTTCGCCCAAGTCCTTCTTGGCTGCCAGCGAGCGCGCGTAACGGCGGCATACCTCGGCGCGTGGGTCGCTCAGCGTGTAGACGGCGTGGCCCATACCGTAGATGAGGCCCGTGCCGTCGAAGGCCTGCTTGTCGAGAATCTTGCCCAGGTAGGCCGCGACCTCGTCCTCGTCCTCCCAGTTGGAAACATGCGCGCGGATGTCCTCGTGCATAGACACGACCTTGGCATTGGCACCGCCGTGGCGCGGGCCCTTGAGCGAGCCGATAGCCGCGGCGTAGGCGGAATACGGGTCGGTGGCCGAGGAGGACAGCACACGGCAGGCGAACGTGGAGTTGTTGCCGCCGCCGTGCTCGGCATGCAGCATGAGCATCACGTCGAGCAGCATGGCTTCGTCGCGGGTGAATGCCATGCCGCCACGCAACACCTGCAGGATGGTCTCGGCGGTGGAGAGGCCGGGTGTGGGGTGCGGTACATGAACCTCGGAGCCGCGGCGCTTGGCGACCGAGGCCATATGCGCGAAGGCGGCGATGCGGGGGAGACGGGCGAGCATGGAGATGGCGACGTCGATTTCGTGCTCGGGTGTAATGGCGTCGGGCTCGGCGTCGAAGGCGTAGAGCAGCAGCACGGCGCGCTGAAGCACATTCATGATGCTCGACGACACCGTGGTCATGGGGAACTCGCGGACGTATTCGTCGCTCAGATGCCTAAAAGCACCCAGGCGTTCGCAAAAACCGTCGAGTTCCTCTTTGGTGGGCAGCGAGCCCGTGATGAGCAGGTAGGCGACCTCTTCGTAGCCATAGCGATCCTCGGCCTGGGCGTTGTTGACCAGGTCTTCGATGCTGTAGCCGCGAAGCGTGAGCTTGCCCTGATCGGGCACGACCTTTCCGTCGACCTTGTTGTAGCCGTGCACATCCGAGATGCGAGTGAGGCCCGCGACCACGCCCGAGCCGTCGGCATTGCGCAGGCCGCGCTTGACGTTGTGCTCCACGAACAAGCCCTCGTCGTACGGGGCGGTCGGCAGGCCGTGGTAGAGGTTTTCGCTTTCGGGCGAAATCTGACGGCTCGCCTCGTAATCCAGAACCAGGCGGCTCAGGTGATCGTCGAAGCGGTAGTAGATTTTCTTGGCGTCGTAGGCCATACGCGCTCCTCTCCGGTCCGCTTGGGGGCCGCGCGCTTGGACGATATGACGTCAAGCTGCCCCGAGCGGCTTGTTCGCTACAGGCGGTACATAAAGTTAAAGACATCCTCGCGCTGGATGGACACGTTGACGCCCGAAAGCTCGCCGGCCTCGGCCAGCGCCTTCTGGAGTTCGGCGAAGTCGAGCTTGGACTCGGCGGTGTCGGCCAACATGGTCATAGTGAAGATGTCCTCGATAATGGACTGCGTAATGTCGCGGATGTCGACGTTGGCCTCGCCCAGAACGCGGGTGACGCCGGCGACGAT
This sequence comes from uncultured Collinsella sp., assembly GCA_900544725.1. GTDB lineage: Bacteria > Actinomycetota > Coriobacteriia > Coriobacteriales > Coriobacteriaceae > Collinsella. The sequence continues at coordinate 20,570 of UQWK01000019.1, read as the reverse complement.
GCCGGGACGGTTCTTGCCAAGGACGGTGATGACGATACGGGAGGACGAGATCTCGGCCATGGGAAACCCTTTCGCGTGGTTGCGGCGCGCGCGGGGCGCTCCGCTACGGTACAGTGTTCATCATTGTACCTGTCTGGCGCCAAAAGGGGCGTGCTTACTGCGGCGTTACACGTCTGCAACATGGGTGAAGGTGCGATAGGGTGTGTGCTCGCTGCGGTTGGGCATATCGCATTGAGCAAAGACCGTGAACCTTTTGTGGGACGCGCGGCGCCGTGGTACCATAGCCGAGTTTGTTGTCTTGGTCGGAAACCAAGACGCCTTATGCGCTGATCGGTAACCAGCGCCTGACCAATAAGGAGTCCTACCATGAAGCAGGGTATCCATCCCCAGTATGTCGAGTGCACGGTGACGTGCTCCTGCGGCAACACCTTCAAGACGCACGCTACCGTGTCCGAGATGAAGGTCGAGCTTTGCAACGAGTGCCACCCGTTCTACACCGGCCAGCAGAAGTTCGTCGACACCGGTGGACGCGTCCAGCGCTTCGCCGACAAGTTCGGTGGCGCCGCTGCCGCCCAGCTCAAGAAGGCCGAGGAGGCCAAGGCTGCCAAGGCTGCCAAGGCTGCTGAGGCCGAGGCCGCTCGCAAGGCCGCCGCTGAGGCTAAGGCTGCCGAGAAGGCCAAGCGTGCTGCTAAGTTTGCCGAGGAGGCTGCCAAGCAGGCCGCCGAGGCTCCCGCAGAGGCTCCCGTCGAGGAGGCTGCTGCCGAGGCCGAGACCACCGAGGCTGCTGAGTAAATAGCTCGCCGCGGAAACACTCGCATTCATGGCATGAGGGCCGCGCATCCGTTTGGGTGCGCGGCCCTTTTCATTTTATTGGTGCAAGCCAACCTGTCCCCATTGCACCAGATTGGTGCGAAGGGGACAGGTTGGTTTGCACCAAATGGCAGAGAGACAGCGTTTTCCCAGATAAAAGCTGCCAAATAAACCAGTCCCTTTTTGGCAGGTTGGTCGTAGTTATTACGTGGCGGTCGAGGTCGACCGTATAGGCCGCGTCCTGTTTGGCTAAAGTACATTTATCTGTGTTTAACTCGCCCGAGGCTGCATGGCGTGGGCGATGGCCAAAAAGGAAAACCACATGGGATTCATGTCAAAGCTGCTGTCCTTTGGATCCGATAAGGACCTTAAGCGCTACTACAAGATCGTCGACCAGATCAACGGTCTTGAGCCCCAGTTTGAGAAGATGACCGAGGAGGAACTCCGCGCCCAGACCGATAAGTTCCGTGAGCGTTACGCCAATGGCGAGTCGCTCGACGACATGCTCCCCGAGGCTTTTGCCACCGTGCGTGAGGCTTCCAAGCGCATCACGGGCATGCGTCACTTTGACGTACAGCTCATCGGTGCCATGGCGCTTCATGAGGGTCATATTGCCGAGATGAAGACCGGCGAAGGCAAGACCCTGGTCTCCACCTTGGCCGGCTACCTCAACGCTATCGCCGGCAAGGGCGTGCATGTCGTTACCGTCAACGATTACCTGGCAAAGCGCGACTCCGAGTGGATGGGCCGCATCTACAAGTACCTGGGAATGACCGTCGGTCTGCTCCAGAACAACATGCCGCTCGAACTCAAGCGCCCGGCCTACCAGGCAGACGTCACCTACGGCACCAACTCCGAGTTCGGTTTCGACTACCTGCGCGACAACATGGTCACCCGCCCCGAGCAGCGCGTACAGCGCGGCCACCATTACGCCATCGTCGACGAGGTCGACTCCATCTTGATCGACGAGGCCAGAACGCCGCTCATCATCTCGGGCGCCGGCACCAAGTCCGCCAGCACCTACAAGGACTTCGCGCGTGCCGTGCGCGGCCTGGAGCGCGGTGAGGACGTGTCGCATGACATGCTCACCGCCACCGAGGACGTCGAGCCCACGGGCGACTACGTCATGGACGAGGCCAAGCACACCATCGCCGCCACCGAGCGCGGTCTTAAGAAGATCGAGCGCCGCCTGGGCATCGAGGACATCTATGCCGACCTTTCGGGCCAGTTGGTCAACCACCTGCAGCAGGCGCTGAAGGCTCAGTACATGTTCCATCGCGACAAGCAGTACGTGGTCACTAACGGCGAGGTCAAGATCGTCGACGAGTTCACCGGTCGCATCATGGAAGGCCGCCGCTATTCCGAGGGCTTGCACCAGGCCATCGAGGCCAAAGAGGGCGTGCTCGTGCGCGAGGAGAACCAGACGCTGGCCACCATCACCCTGCAGAACTACTTCCGTCTGTATGACAAGCTCTCCGGCATGACCGGTACGGCGCTTACCGAGGACGCCGAGTTCCGCGAGATCTACAAGCTGCCCGTCGAGGTCATCCCCTCCAACAAGCCCGTTCAGCGTGTTGACCACGAGGATCTGGTGTACCGCACCATCCAGGCCAAGTACAACGCCGTTGCCGACGACGTCGAGCGACGTCACGCCAAGGGCCAGCCGGTCCTGGTGGGCACCGTCTCCATCGAAAGCTCCGAGAAGCTGTCGGCCGCCCTTACCAAGCGCGGCATCGCGCACGAGGTCCTCAACGCTAAGCATCACGAGCGCGAGGCCCATATCGTTGCCCAGGCCGGACGCTACGGCGCCGTGACCATCGCTACTAACATGGCCGGTCGTGGTACCGACATTTTGCTGGGTGGCAACCCCGACGAGCTGGTGCGCGAGCGCCTTGAGTACGAGGGTCTGACCATGGAGGACGTGACGCCCGAGCAACTCGAGCAGTTTAACGCCGAGGCCAAGGAGACCTGCAAGGCCGAGCGCGAGCGCGTGCTTGCCGCCGGCGGCCTGACCGTCATCGGCACCGAGCGCCATGAGTCCCGTCGTATCGACAACCAGTTGCGCGGTCGCTCCGGTCGTCAGGGCGATCCGGGCGAGACCCAGTTCTACCTGTCGCTCGAGGACGACCTCATGCGCCTGTTCGGCGGCGACAAGATGGATCGTGTCTCCAAGATGATGGTCACGGCCGACATGGGCGACGACATGCCCATCCAGCACAAGATCATCTCCAAGGCCGTCGAGAGCGCCCAGCACAAGGTCGAGAGCATCAACTTCTCCATGCGTAAGAGCGTCCTCGAGTACGATGACGTCATGAACAAGCAGCGCCAGGTCATCTACGCCGAGCGTAACAAGATTCTGGATGGCAAGGACCTGACCGACCACATCACCGAGGTCATGCACGACACCGTGTACCGCTGCGTGCAGGAGTTCTGTACCAAGGACAGCCACGATGGCGAGCGCGATCTTGAGGGCTTGCGCAAGTGGGTCGTGGAGCTGACCGGGCATATCGATACGCCCAAGTTCCCCGACGAGGACTTTGAGGCCCTGGCTGCCGATGTCCTGGCCTACGTCGAGAAGTGCTACAACACAAAGGCCGAGCGTCTGGGCGAGGACCTGATGCGCGAGCTCAACACCCAGGTTATGCTGCGCGTCATCGACACCCGCTGGATGAACTACCTGCAGGAGATGGACTACCTTAAGACCGGTATCGGCCTGCGCGGCTTTGGCCAGCGCGACCCGCTGGTCGAGTACAAGACCGAGGCCTACAGCGCGTTCCAGATGCTCGTCGACACCATGTACGAGGATTACCTGCGCACCGTCCTGCGCATCGAGATCAAGGCCGCCCCGCACGCCGTGGAGCACAAGGAGGACCCCGCGCTCGAGGGTGCGCGCTTCTCCGGCCCCGCCGATGTCGATGGTGACAACGGCGACTCGGTGCTGCGCAAGCAGGCGCAGGTGCAGGCCCGCACGGCTGTCCAGGGTGGTCCGGCTGCTGTCAACAACGGTGGCAAGGTGACCACCTACCGCAAGTCCGAGAGCGACGATCCGTACGTCAACGTGGGCCGCAACGACCCGTGCCCCTGCGGTAGCGGCAAGAAGTTTAAGTACTGCCACGGCAGGAATCGTTAATGGCTGAGGCTTTAGAGGTAACGCCCGCCGAGCTGGACGCGTTTGCGGACCGGCTCGGCGAGGTCGAGTCGTATCTCCACCTGGACGAGAAGCGTACCCGCGTGTCCGAGCTCGAGGCCAAAAGTGTTGCCCCTGGCTTTTGGGATGACGCCGACGCCGCCCGTGCCACCATGGAGGAGATTGCGCGCACCAAGGAAGATATCGCTGCCGTGGACACCGCGCGCGGCGAGCTTTCCGACGCCCGTGCGGCGCTGGAGCTTGCCGAGGAGATGGGCGACGACCCCGATGCCGCCGCATTGCGCGAGGAGGCTGCCGCTACGGCAGAACGCCTGGCCCGCGCTATCGACGACCTCGAGCTTTCGAGCTGGTTTACCGGTGAGTTCGATCACGGCGACGCGATTGTGACCATCAAGCCCGGACAGGGTGGCCTGGAGGCGCAGGACTGGACCTTCATGCTCTTTAAGATGTACATGAAGTACTGCCAGCGTCGCGGCTGGAAGGTCACGATTAACGACTGCCCCGCGGCTGAGGTCATCGGCATCGACCGTGCGACCTTTACCGTCGAGGGCAAGGACGCGTTTGGCATGCTGCGCGCCGAGGCCGGCGTCCACCGTCTGGTGCGCATCAGCCCCACCGACGACAAGAAGCGCCGCCAGACCACGTTTGCCGGCGTCGAGGTCATTCCCGTGCTGCCTGACGATATCGACATCGAGATCAGTCCCGACGATATCCGCGTGGACGTGTATCACGCGAGCGGCCCGGGCGGCCAGGGCGTCAACACCACCGACTCCGCCGTACGCGTAACGCATTTTCCCAGCGGCATCGTTGTCACTTGCCAAAACGAGCGCAGCCAGATTCAAAACAAGGCCGCGTGCATGCAGATCCTCAAGGCTCGCCTGTACGAGATTGAGCTCGAGAAGCGCGCCGAGGCACTCGACGAGATTCGCGGGCCAAAGACCACGATCGGTTTTGGCAACCAGATTCGCAGCTACGTGCTCTACCCGTATCAGATGGTCAAGGACCTGCGTACGGGCGTGGAGACCAGCAACGTCGAGGCCGTTCTCGACGATGGCGATCTGGATCCGTTTGTGATCGGCTACCATCGCTGGGCGACTGGCAACGCCGATGCGGAAGGCTCGGGCGCCTAGGCACATGGTAGGCTCCGGGTCGATGCAAACACTTCGCAGGGGTGGTATTTGCTCGGTGAATCGGTAGAATCGAATACAGTAAGAAGTTCAAGGCGCACTCGTTTGAGTGCGCTTTTTTGAGGGAGGCAGCATGGCATATCGTCTGGACATCAAGCGCATTCTTTCGCTGAACTTCTTTCACGATCTGCCCAAGATTATGCTGGGCTGCGCCCTGGCAGCCATCGCGACGGACCTGTTTTTGATCCCCAACGGTCTTGCTGCCGGCGGCGTTACGGGCCTCGCCACGATTATCCAGGCGGTTGGCGCCTCGCATGGCATCTCGCTGCCTGTCGGTATTCAAACCATCGTGATGAATGCCTTGCTGCTGCTGGTCGTTATGCGCGAGGGTGGCATGTTCTACGTGGTCCAGACGGCGACGGGCTTTGTGCTGCTGGGCTTCTTCACCGACCTGTTTGCTCCGTTTGTGGCGCCGCTGGCACATGCCGACCTGATGCTGCCCGCTATGTGGGGCGGCATTATCACGGGCATCGGCTACGGCATGGTGCTGCGCGCCGGTGCCAACACTGGCGGCTCAGACACCATCGGTCAGATTATCTCGCGCAACACATCGCTGCCGGTTGGCTCGACCGTCATGGCGATCGATGTTGCCGTGTGCGCGCTGTCGGCCCCGGTCTTCTCGGTCGAAAACGCGCTGTATGCGGGCCTTTCGATGGTCATTAGCGGCTATGTGATTGATGCCGTGGTCGACGGTGGCAACAGGCGCCGTATGGTGCTCATCATCTCGGACAAGTTTCCCGATATCGCGGCCGACATCATGTATGGCCTGGGTCGCGGCTGCACCAAGTTTAAGGCGACCGGCATGTACTCGGGCGCCGAGAAGCCGGTGATCATGGTAATCGTGAGCCGTCGCGAGCTCAATACGCTCAAGACCATTGTGCGCGAGCGCGACCCGCGTGCTATTGTGACGGTCGCTGACGTTACGGAGACCTTCGGTGAGGGATTCAAGGACATTAACGCGTAGGGCCGACTGCGTTCCATCCAAAAGACGTTCACATTGGTAAACCGTTTCATCAGCGATTCTGCCTGCTAAATTGTTCAAATAATGATAAATACTCTGGTAAAGCTTCCGGTTTCCAGCATAATGAATGACGTACGTGCATCGCGGCTGGGTTGGGACGACCTTCTGTGCCGTGCGCATCTTGTCTAAAGAGGATGAAAGGAAGGCACAATGAGCGACGAAGAGCTCAAAAAGGTTGCCAACGAGGTAAGGAAGGGCATCGTCACCGGCGTGCACGCTGCCAAGTCCGGCCATCCGGGCGGTTCGCTCGGCGCTGCCGACATCATGACCTATCTGTACTTTGAGGAAATGAACGTCGACCCGGCCGACCCCCGCAAGGCCGACCGCGATCGCTTCGTGCTTTCCAAGGGTCACTGCGCGCCTGGACTGTACGCCGTGCTCGCTGAGCGCGGATTTTTCCCCAAGGAGGATCTCGAGACGCTGCGCCACATCGGCAGTCACCTGCAGGGTCACCCCAACATGAACGACACCCCGGGCGTTGACATGTCCACCGGTTCGCTCGGCCAGGGCATCTCCGCCGCCGTGGGCATGGCCGTTGCCGCCAAGCACTGGGGTGACGACTATCGCACCTACGCCCTGCTGGGCGACGGCGAGAGCGAGGAGGGCCAGGTTTGGGAGGCCGCCATGTTTGCCGGCAACCAGCAGCTCGACAACCTCTGCGTGATCGTTGACCACAACGGCCTGCAGATCGACGGCCCCGTCGAGGAGGTCAACGACCCCATGCCGCTCGCCGACAAGTTCCGCGCCTTCAAGTTCCATGTGGTGGAGCTCGCCGACGGCAACGACTTCGACCAGATTCGCGCCGCCTTTGCCGAGGCCCGCGCTACCAAGGGTCAGCCGACCGCCATTATCGCGGAGACCACAAAGGGCAAGGGCGTGTCCTTTATGGAGAACCAGGTTGGTTGGCACGGCAAGGCCCCCAACGATGAACAGTTTGAGCAGGCCATGGCAGAGCTCACGGCCGCCGGAGAGGAGCTCTAGGATGGCAGACGTCAAGAAAATCGCCACGCGCGTAAGCTACGGCGAGGCCCTCGTCGAGCTCGCCAACGAGCACGATGACTTTGTGGTCCTCGACGCCGACCTGGCCGCCGCCACGCAGACCGGCAAGTTCAAGGCGGCCTGCCCTGACCGCTTCTTCGATGTGGGCATTGCCGAGAGCAACCTGATGGGTGTTGCCGCCGGTATCGCGACCACCGGCCGCGTTGCCTTCGCGAGCAGCTTTGCCATGTTCGCCGCCGGCCGCGCCTTTGAGCAGGTCCGCAACTCCATCGGCTACCCGCACCTTAACGTTAAGATTGGTGCCACGCACGCCGGTATCTCGGTGGGCGAGGATGGTGCCACGCACCAGTGCTGCGAGGATATCGCCCTGATGCGCGTCATCCCCGGCATGACCGTGATTGTTCCCGCCGACGATGTCGAGGCCCGCGCCGTGACGCGCGCCGCCTACGAGTGCGACGGCCCCGTGTATATGCGCTTCGCCCGTCTGGCCTCGCCGGTTATCAACGACCCCGAGACCTACAAGTTCGAGGTAGGCAAGGGCATCGTCATGCGCGAGGGCACCGACGTCACCATCATCGCCTGCGGCCTGATGGTCGGCGAGGCGCTCGAGGCCGCTGAGCAGCTTGCTGCCGAGGGCATCGATGCCGAGGTCATCAACATGCACACCATCAAGCCCATCGATGCCGACCTGATCGTCAAGAGCGCCACCAAGACCGGCCACGTCGTGACCGTCGAGGAGCACTCCGTGATCGGTGGCCTGGGCAGCGCCGTCGCCGACGTCCTGTGCGAACAGTGCCCGACGCCGCTTAAGAAGATCGGTGTCAACGACACCTTCGGCGAGTCCGGTCCGGGCGCCGAGCTCCTGCACAAGTACGGCCTGGATGCCGCCAACATCGTGGCGACCACCAAGGAGTTCTTGGCCTAAGGCAAGACGAGGCAAAGTATCGTCTCAACAAACACATCCAAGCTAGAACAGGGGCGTCCCCAAAGAGGGCGCCCCTGTTTATGTTGAATTTAAATGAGAGTCCTGCCAAGCAAAGTTCCCATGGGGAAACGGGTCCATCCCAACAAAGTGCAATTCAGACCCTCCCAACTTTGTATGCGCACCATCACAAGGTAGATGCGCCGGCCCCATAGTAGCCGCAGGCCGGGCACAGGGTTACCTCCCAAATCTTTCCGCAGCGCAGGCCGGCGTTTGTCCGCAGCTCCGCAGGAGCAGGACAAATGCCGGCCATGCGCGAGGACGATTTGGGAGGTAACCCTGTGCCCGGCCGGACAGATCCCAAAGCCCGCCATGCTTCTTATGTGCAGCAAAGGCAATGCTGTTAAAATACAAAGCGCTCATGTAGTTTAAACGCACGACGATAAGGAGCACCAGTGGGTAACCACTTCCGTACCTCCGGTGCGGGCGATGATGCCCCCAAGACGCAGCCGAGCGTCGCGGGCAGTCGTTTCGCCACTCCGGATTCAGAGGATCAGCTGTTTAGCCCGATCCCCGCACAGCCGGCAGATCAGGCACAGCCGGCGGCAGATCCCTTTGCCTACAACCCCAACAACGATGTTGCGCTTTCCGGCACGGCTGGCTTTGAGCCCGTTCAGACGGTGACCGCTCGCGTGACTCAGCCTCAGATGAGCGCCGCCACGCCGCAGCCTACTATGGCCGGCATCCCCGACCCCATGGCCCCTGCGGCTCCCGCGCCGCAGCCCGCGCAGTCCGGTCTTTTTGCCGGCATTCCCGACCCCACGCAGCCTGCGGCTCCCGTGGTCGAGCGCGATCAGGCCGCCGAGGTCGCAAGCCTCGACAACGCGCTCAACAACCCCGACTTCACGTCGGTGTTTGCGCCCATCGACCCGCAGGCCAGCCGCAAAAAGATGGCCAAGCAGGCCGGTGTCGAGCCCGTCATCCTTATGGAGCACGTCACCAAGATCTATCCGGCGCAGCCCAACAAGCCTGCACTCGACGACATCAACATCGAGATCTATCCGGGCGAGTTCGTCTTTTTGGTCGGTCACTCCGGCTCGGGTAAGACCACGCTGCTGTCGACGCTCAACCGCGACGTCAAGCCCACAAGCGGTCGCATTTTGGTCGCCGGCCAGGATCTCATGAAGATCAAGAACCGCAAGGTTCCGTTCCTGCGTCGTCAGATTGGCGCCGTGTTCCAGGACTTTAAGCTCCTGCCGCAAAAGACCGCCTACGAAAACGTGGCGTTTGCTTTACAGTGCATCGGCAAGCCCAAGGGCGTCATTCGCAGCCAGGTGCCCGAGGTGCTGCGTCTGGTCGGTCTGGCCGACCAGATGGACTCGCTGCCCGATCAGCTTTCCGGTGGCGAGCAGCAGCGCGTGGCCGTTGCCCGCGCTATGGTCAACCGCCCGCCGCTGCTGATTTGCGACGAGCCCACGGGCAACCTCGACCCGGCGATTTCGCTGGGCATCATGAAGCTGCTCGAGCGCATTAACCGCACCGGTACCACCGTGATCGTCGCTACGCACGACCGCGAGATGGTCGATAGCATGCACCGTCGCGTGATCGCCCTCGAGGGCGGCCACGTAATCCGCGACCAGGAGAGGGGAGGTTACGGCAACTATGGCACCAACTAACGTGGGCTACTCGCTCAAAGAGGCAATCAGCCACTTCTTCCGTAACTGGACCACCTCGCTCGGCGCCGTCATCACGATTTTCCTTTCGCTGTTTATCATCGGCCTGTTCATCATGGGTTCCGCGATGCTGAACTCCGTGATCGGCACCGTCGAGGATCAGGTCGTCATCAACGCCTTTATTAGCGATGACGCCGACCAGGCAGATGTTCAGGCCTTTGAGGCCGAGCTCAAGACGTGGAGCAACGTCAAGTCCGTGACGTACAAGGACAAGGACGACGCGCTGGCCGAGTACACGAGCAAGATGTCGGGTAACGCCGACGCTACCATGAGCGCGCTCGACGGTCAGAACCCGCTGCCGGCTTCTTATGCCATCGAGATGGACGATCCGTCCAAGGTCGAAAGCACGGCCCAGAAGCTCAAGAAGAACGCCGACTTCCAGAAGATCGCGGATGACGGCGACGTCAACGCGAGCGTTCTGTACGGCCAGGAGGAAGTGAGCCGCCTGTTCCAGGTGACGAACTACATCCGTATCGCCGCCGTGGTGCTCGTCGGCCTGCTGACCTTTATCGCGTTCATCTTCATTAACAACACGATTCGCCTGTCCATTACGGCGCGTCGTCGTGAGATTGCGATCATGCGTCTGGTGGGCGCAAGCAACGGCTTCATTCGCGGGCCGTTCATTACCGAGGGCGTGCTGCAGGCCATTTTGGGCTCGCTGCTTTCTATCGGCGTGCTGGAGCTGCTGCGTAACCTGATGGTTCCGCGTCTGCAGGAGAGCATCGGCTGGATGTCGTTTGCGCTGCCGATGCAGTACTACCTGGTGACCTACGCCGCGCTGATTCTGGTCGGCGTCATTATCGGTCTCTTTGGTTCCGCCATCGCCATGCGCCGCTATCTGCGCGTGTAGGCGTGCTTGGAATTCGTTCCTTCAACGGGTCGTCTCTTTTGGGGGCGGCCCGTTTTTTGATCCCTAGGGGACGGCAGGATTGCGGACCATTGTGGCGCTGGTCTATCTATGCGATCCGCAATCCTGCCGTCCCCTAGGGATCATTTGGGTAGACTCTTGGGGTGTAAACGGCCATCGATAGTAAGGAGGCGCCATGGGGCGCAATAACAAGCATAAGCGTGGAGCTCGCAATAAGCGCGGGCCGGTGCGCAGCGAGCGTCGCCCGAGTCTGACCGGACGCGTGCAGCTCCATGAGCATAGCGCCTATGTTGTAACCGAAAACGGCGACTACAAGGTCATGGGCCGCGGCAAGCGCGAGATTATGGACGGCGATACCGTTGCCGTGAGCATTAAGAACAGCCCGCATGGCGAGCGACGCGCCGTAATCGAGGGCGTCGTCGAGCGTGCAGCCATTAGTGTGGTGGGCACGTACCAGACCGCCGGCCCGCTCGGGGTGATCGAGCCGCTTGATTCTCGCCTTAAGGCCGATTTCTTTATTCTGCCGGAGGACACTTCGGCGGAGCGCTTGGGCGTTCATCCGGGTGATGCGGTCGTCGCACGCATTTTGACGTATCCGACGCGCCTGGAATCGGGCACCGTGACGATCGAGCGCCGTATTGGCGGCGATGATGCGCCCGATTTGGGCGTTCAGTATGTGATGGCGCGCTATGGCTATACCGATACTTATCCCGAGGCCGCGCTAGCCGAGGCCGAGGCACTTTCGCTCGATGTGGCCTCGGCACTCAAGGACCCGCTCCGCCGAGACCTGCGCGACCGCTTTGTCATTACGATTGACCCGGTCGACGCGCGCGACTTTGACGACGCCATCTCGCTGGAGCGCACGCCCGAGGGTGGCTATAAGCTGGGTGTCCATATTGCCGACGTTTCGCACTATGTTGCCTGGGATGGACATATCGATCTGGAAGCCCGCCATCGCACGACGTCGGTGTATCTTGCCGATCGTGTACTCCCCATGCTGCCCGAGCGCCTGTCGAACGATTTGTGCTCGCTGCGTCCCGACGAGGACCGTTTGGCGTTTACTGTCGACATTGAGCTCGACGCGCAGGGTCGCGTGCGCCATTACGATCCCTATCCCAGCGTGATTCGCTCGCGCGTGCGCATGGACTACGACGGCGCCGAGGCGCTGCTGGTACGTGCCGGTGCGGTGGAGTATTCGGTGCTGGAGGGTGCCGCCGAGGATGTTGCCGCGGTTGAAGCCTCGCGCGAGGAAGCGCTCGAGCGCGGGCTTGCGTGCGAGGAGACCGCTCGCGGCTATAACGTCGACTTGGGGGATTTCCTCGTAGCTGCCAACGAGCTCGCCGAGCTTCGCCGTCGTATTCGTCGCGCACGCGGTTCGGTCGACTTTGATACGGCCGAGATCCGTGCGCTGTTGGACGAGGACGGCGTGCCCGTGCAGATCGTGGCCCGTGAGCGCTCGTGTGCCACGTCGCTGATTGAGGAAGCCATGCTGCTGGCCAACGAGTGCGTGGCGGAGTGGCTGGCCGACCGCGATATCGAGGCCTGCTATCGCGTGCACGACGATCCCAGTCCCGACAGCTTGCACGGTGCCGCCGTGGCGCTGGCACAGCTGGGCATCATCGATGACCGTCGCGCGGCAGGCATTGCCCTGGGAAGCCCCGACGAGCTGCAGGCGGCGGTTGATGCCGCAGCCGGTACGGCCAACGCGCCGCTCGTCAACACGTTGCTGCTGCGCAGTATGCAGCGCGCACTGTACAAGCCGCGCAACGAGGGCCACTTTGCACTTGCCGCGCCGTGCTATTGCCACTTTACGAGTCCCATTCGCCGCTATCCCGACCTGGTAGTGCATCGCGTACTCAAGCTGCAGCTGGCCTACGAGCGGCTGGGCGGTAAGGACGCCTTGGTGCGTACGCCGCGGCTGATCGGTAAGGGCCGCGAGTCCCTGCCGCGCATCCTGCCGCAAATCTGCCGCGCGTGCAGCGATGCCGAGCGTGCGGCCGACGCCGCCAGCCATGCGACGCAAAAGATCAAGATCGCCCAGTACTACGAGGACCGCCTGGGCGAGCGCTACGCCGGAACGATCTCGTGGGTCAGCAGCATGGGCCTCTTTGTGCGCCTGGATCTGACACAGGTTGAGGGTTTGGTTTCGATCAAGAGCCTGGGCAACGAGTGGTTCGAGTTTGATGAAGACGCGCTCACGCTCACGGGCGCCGACACGGGGACTCGCTATGAGCTGGGGCAGCGCGTGATCATCGAGGTCTCGCGCGTCAACACCACGCGCGGGCACTTGGATTTCAGGCTTATTCATTAGCCGGAATTTGGTGATTGATAGAGAACGGGGCGGTCTTTTGGGGCCGCCTTTTTTGTGGCGGTTCAATCGTCTTGCCGCCCGCGCGCTTGCGTCTTCCGCCTGCTATAGGGGAGATAAAACCTACCAAAATAAACCTGTTCCTTTTTGGGAGGTCTACGAGAGAGCGGGGATGAGATGACAACGGTGTACGGGTATGCGCGGGTGAGCTCGCGTGATCAAAATCTGAATCGGCAGCTGGATGCGCTGGGCGCCTATGGCGTGGAACCGGCGAATATCTTTGCCGATCATGCGAGCGGCAAGGACTTCGATCGACCGCGGTATCGCGAGCTGCTGTGCGCGTTGGATTCCGGTGATGTGCTGGTGGTACTTTCCATTGATCGGCTGGGCCGTAACTACAGCGAGATCCTCGAGGAATGGCGGTGCATAACCAAAGAGCTCGGCGCCGCCATCGTGGTGCTGGACATGCCGTTGCTCGACACGCGCGCCAGAGACTGTGGTGGGTCGGACGTGACGAGTGCGTTGATTGCCGATATTGTTTTGCAGCTGCTGAGCTATGTGGCGCAGGTGGAGCGCGAGAACATTCACCGGCGCCAAGCCGAGGGCATTGCGGCGGCGCGAGCGCGCGGCGTGCGCTTTGGCCGGCCGCGCAAGCCCTGTCCTCCGCAATTCGAGCTGGTACGCGATACCTACGAAGCGGGTGATATCACGCGGAGTCAGGCGGCAAAGCGGCTAGGCGTGTGCGTGGGGACGTTCGATCGCTGGATGCGCGAGATGGAGTAGGGGCGCCACGGTCCTTTGGCGCCCCGATTCGAACATTTTGGATTTCGCTACGGCGACAACTGCATTTGGGGGTACACTCGCTGCTGCTCAAAAAATGACGGAGGTTAGCCCTTGGCGCGTGTGAAGCACATAGTCGGATGGATTTCGGTTGTCCTGCTGGCCGTGACGCTGGCAAGTATTTGGATGCTGACGGAGCAAAACGTGGAGCAGACGTCATCGCTCAGCGAGTCCACTGCGCGCGCGGTGGAAGGGCAAAGCGCCAGCGTACAGCCCGAGACTGCGGGGGAGACCCAGGTGGGAGATGCCGTCGGGGACGCGGGCTCAACGACTGCCTCCGTTCATCCCGACCCGCTTGCGCCCGTTCGTCTGTGGATGGGTGCCAACATTCGTCGCGTCGCACATACCGTTGAGTTCTTTTTTGTAGGACTGTTTGCTTCGGCGACGGCGGCATGCCTGGGCGAGTGCCTGCCGTGCGCGCGATTCCGGTACGTACTCGCTCTGCTCTTTTGCGCCGTCTGCTCTGTCGGTGACCAAGTGCACAAGATCTTTGTTCCTGGTCGTCATTTCGACATAATCGATTTGGGCTTCGATGCTGCGGGCTATGTCACCGCCATGCTGTTGGTGCTGCTGGCGGCGGTACTGGTTCAGCGCGCGACCTGTCCCATTGGCGCCCATGCGAAACGTCGTTAACAACCCTGTTACGAATAATGCGACCTCGATGAATCATTTTGTGTCGCGCGTATTTCCGAGCGGTCGGATTTGAGGGGCGAGCGGTAGAACGCTCGCCCTTTGTGCGCCACGATGCGGCACAATGTACCGTAAAAGCTGTTTATATCCGGTACGAATCGTTCGTTGGTCTTTAATTCTTCTCAACGGAGGTGTTTGAGATGACAAACGGATTGCTTTTAAGGCTTCGCGAGCGTGAGTTCAGCGCGAGTCCGGCGGAACGCAATGTCATCGCATGCGTGAGTGCTCATCCGCATGAGGTGGTCGGGCTGTCCGTCCGCGGTCTTACCGATGCCACGTTCTCCTCGCCCTCGAGCATTTTGCGTTTTTGCAAGCGCTTGGGTTTTGCGGGCTACAAGGAGTTCCAGCGCGAACTGATTGCCGAACTGGCGCTCTTGGGTGACAAGAAAGACGTTGCCCTCGAGGACATCTCCATGGACGACAGCGTCGAACGTATCGTGGGGAAGGTGATGAAAAGCAACGTGCGCACAATCGAGGCGACGGCGCGAACGCTCGATTACACCGTCTTGGAGCGATGCGCGGCCCATCTTAAGCGGGCACGCGCGGTCAATCTGTTCGGTATTGGTGCCTCTCGTTTGGTCGCGCACGATCTAGCGCAAAAGCTCATGCGTGTTGACAAAGAGTGCCATCTGTACGACGACTGGCATGATCAGCTCCTGTGTGCCAAGAACATGCATGAGGGCGATATGGCAATCGCCTTTAGCTACTCGGGCTTAACGCAAGAAGTGCTGGACTGCACCGTCGAGGCTCAACGTCACAACTGTCCCGTTGTGGCCGTGACCAAGGTAGACGGATCGTCCAAGCTTGCCACCATGGCCGATGCCGTGCTCGGCGTTGCTGCAAGCGAGCCCTTGGTCCGCAGCGGTGCCATGGCCTCGCGTATGGCCCAGCTTATGGTTGTCGATGCCCTGTACGCTGCTTACGTTGCCAGCGACTACGAGCGGGCGACGCATGTCATTAAGCAAAACTACATCGAGAAACAGGAAAGATGAGGTGAATGAAATGCTCGATTTAACAAAATTCACGACTGAACAGCGTAATCAAAGGTCAATGGACCTCGATACGATGACATCGCTGCAAATCGTCACGACGATGAACGATGAGGATCTTCGTGCCGTCCAGTCGGTCACGAAAGTGTTGCCCCAGGTTGCCACAGCAATCGACTGGGCTGCTGAGGCACTCGAGCGCGGCGGGCGCGTCTTTTACATGGGTGCAGGCACCAGCGGTCGTCTGGGCGTGCTCGACGCTTCGGAGTGCCCGCCCACGTTTGGTGTGTCACCCGATCTGATTGTCGGGCTCATTGCCGGAGGCGAGACGGCGTTTATCAAGGCTGTCGAAGGTGCCGAAGACAGCGAGGAGCTTGGCGCGAGCGACCTGCGGGAGCGTGGACTTTCGGACAAGGATCTTGTCGTTGGCCTGGCAGCAAGCGGTCGTACTCCCTATGTGGTGGGCGGCCTTGTGTACGCCAAAGCAACTGGGTGCAAGACCATCGCAATTGCCTGTAACCAAGGGTCGACGATCGGGGAGAGTGCAGATCTTGCCATTGAGCCCGTGCCCGGTCCCGAGGTGCTGACCGGCTCAACGAGGCTCAAGGCGGGAACGGTCCAAAAGCTCATTCTCAATATGATTTCGACCGGTGCCATGGTCAAGATTGGCAAGGTGTACCAAAACCTGATGGTCGATGTGCAGCAGACGAACGAGAAGTTGGTGGTGCGCGGCCAGAACATCGTGATGGAGGCGACCGGCTGCACGCGCGAGCGCGCTGTTCAGGCGCTTGCAGATGCCGGCGGCCACGTAAAGACCGCTATTGTCTCGGTGCTGCTGGACTGCGATGTCGAGCAGGCTGCGGTGGCTCTCGAGCGGGCGCGCGGCCATGTCCGTGCTGCGGTGAGTGGCCATGAGAAGGGCAACGCCGATGCCCAATAGGTGCACGGCGTGAGCAGATATGACATCAAGAAGAGGTACCCAATACAAGGAGGAGTTATGACGAACAAAGAGCTGGCTCAAAAGCTGCTGGACCTTTTGGGCGGTAAAGACAACGTGTTGGCAAACGCGGCGTGCATGACGCGCCTGCGCGTGACCGTCAAAGACACGGGCAACGTCGACACGGAGGGTATTAAGGCACTCGACGGCGTGATGGGCCTGGTCGAGGACGACACGATGCAGATTGTGCTGGGTCCGGGCAAGGTGAATAAGGTGCTCGAGGAGTTCTCCAAGCTCACCGGCCTTGCGAAAGGCGTTGCTGATGAGAGCGTGGTTGACGCTGCGGCCACAAACAAGGCCGCGCAGAAGGCCAAGTACGAGTCCAAGCCGGTTCAGGCCTTCCTCAAGAAGATTTCCAATGTCTTCGTCGCCCTGCTTCCCGGCATCATTGCGGCTGGCCTCATCAACGGTATCTGCAACGTCATTAACGTCTCGACGGCAGGCGCGCTTGCAGGCGAGTGGTGGTACCAGGGCATTCGTTCCATGGGTTGGGCCCTCTTCGCCTATCTGCCCATCTTGGTGGGCTATAACGCGGCACGCGAGTTTGGTGGCTCCGCTGCGCTGGGCGGTATCGCCGGCATGATGTGTATCGCCAACAGCGCCATGCCCCTGCTTGCGCCTGGCGCTGCTGATCCTGCCACTGCCATTCTGCTGCCGCTCACCAATGCGCAGTACAACCCCGCAGCGGGCGGCATGATCGCGGCTCTCATCGCTGGTGCGTTTTTCGCCTGGATGGAGCGTCAGATTCGCAAGGTCATGCCCAACGCGCTCGATACGTTCCTGTCCCCGCTGCTGGTGCTCATCATCGGCGCCTTTGCTCTGATGCTTGTCATCCAGCCGGTTGGCGCTTGGCTGACGACCGCGATCTTTAGCGTCCTCACCTTTATCTTCGAGAAGCTGGGCGTCCTGGGCGGCTATATCCTGTCGGCAGGCTTCTTGCCGCTGGTGTCCGTCGGCCTGCATCAGGCGCTCACGCCGATCCACGCTATGCTCAACGATCCCGACGGCGCTACCAAGGGCATCAATTACCTGCTGCCCATCCTTATGATGGCTGGCGGCGGCCAGGTCGGTGCCGGTTTGGCGCTGTACTTTAAGACCAAGAACGCCAAGCTCAAGAAGTATGTCGCCGAGTCCATCCCCGTTGGCATCCTGGGCGTGGGCGAGCCTCTGATGTATGCCGTTACGCTGCCGCTCGTTCGTCCGTTTGTGACGGCCTGCCTGGGTGCCGGATTTGGCGGCGCGCTCGCGGCGCTGCTTCACATCGGCACGGTTTCTCAGGGCGTTTCCGGTCTGTTTGGCCTGCTGATCGTCGTTCCTGGCCAGCAGCTCGGCTACGTTGCCGCTATGCTGCTTGCCTATGCCGCCGGCTTTGTCCTGACGTGGTTTTTTGGCGTCGACGAGCAGAAGATCAACGAGTTTTTTGGCGAGTAGTTTGATATCGCGAGCCGTGTTGCTCAGGGCTCGCGGCGCGCGGAAGATTTCTTGATGCTATGGTTGTGCCGGCGGGGCTAACTGCTCCGCCGGCCTTTTTTAAAGGAGCGTTGAAGCGTGAAAACGGGTATTTCGATTTATCTTTCTAGCCCTCTGCAGGATATTGAACGGACGATTGAGCGTGGCGCCGCGGCGGGTGCGCGCTATGCGTTTACCTCGCTGCATATTCCCGAGGATGGGGGAGCGGCGTATGCCGATAAGGTCCGTCACGTGCTGTCGCTGCTTTCCGCCCGCGGCATTGCGCTCATTGCCGATGTGGGGCCGCGCACGTGCGATTTGCTCGGGCTTGAGCGTATCGAGGATCTGCGTGACCTGGGGCTCGAATACCTTCGTTTGGACTATGGCTTTAGCGCCCAGCGGGTCGCGGAGTTGTCCGGTGTATTTCACATTGTGGTCAATGCATCGACGGTGAGTTCTGATGAAATCGCATCGTGGCGAGAAGCCGGTGCCGATGTGACTCGTTTTGCCGCCTGCCACAATTTTTATCCCAAGCCTTATACCGGTTTAGCTCTGGAAGACATTGCTCGGACGAATCTTCGTCTTGCGGCGCTTGGCTTCGAAATCATGGCTTTTGTGCCGGGTGATGCCAACGTTCGCGGGCCGGTATTCGAAGGACTGCCGACGGTTGAGGAGCAGCGCGGTCGCGCGTCAAAGGTTGCCCTCAACATGCTTGAGCTTGCGCATGGCGCCGATTGCGACATTGTGTTGGTCGGCGACCCCGATCTTTCCGATGCGGGCTGGGCGCAGTTTGCTCAAGTTTCCGCCGGATACGTGGATTTGCAATGCCAGCTTGACCCCGGCTATGCCTATGTGCGCGGGCAGATTCATCACGACCGGCCCGATTCGAGTACCCTCATCTTTAGGTCTCAGGAGTCGCGCACGACGCTTAAGCCGGATTCCGTGCCGACGGATACCGGTGCCGGCCTGCCGCGAAAGACGGGGTCGATCGCTGTGAGCAATAGCGGCTATGGGCGCTACGAAGGCGAGCTTGAGATTGCGCGGGTCGATCTTCCCGGTGACAAGCGCATGAACGTTGCGGGCCATATCACGCCCGAGGCAATGGAGCTGCTGCCGTTCATCAAACGCGGATTCGGGGTACGGTTCGTTTAGCGTGTGACCCGTGGGCTACAATTGGCCCATCATGCTAAGGCGCCTCGTATGGTGCGCACCTGCGTTGGCCGATCTATATTCGGAGGATTCCCATGACCGTACTGTTTGTTGAATATCCCAAGTGCTCGACCTGTAAAAAGGCCAAGGCATGGCTGGACGAACATGGGGTTGAGTATATCGACCGCGATATCGTTACGGACAATCCCACGGCCGATGAACTTGCGACCTGGATTGCTCGTTCGGGGCTGCCGGTGCGACGCTTCTTTAACTCGTCGGGCATGAAATATCGAGAGCTGGGTCTGAAGGCGCGCCTGGACGCGGGCATGACGGATCAGGAGTGCTACGAGCTGCTGGCGACCGACGGCATGCTGGTCAAGCGTCCGCTACTGTTGGGTGACGACTTTGCGATTCCTGGCTTTAAGGAAGCGGCTTGGACCGAGGCGTTGCTGTAGCGGCTGCGGATAGCGCGTCCCGTTTCGAGTGGCGATTCTGGGATGTGCTTTCCGGTTGAGCGCTCTATCGGAAATGGCATCCCGTTTCGAGCGCCGATTCTGGGACGCGGTTTCCGGTTGAGGGCTCGACGGGAAAGTGGGGACCAGTTTGAGCTTGTAATCTGGGACGCACTTTCCGCCGGCGGGCCTGCCCCAGTCAGTCCTTCAGCTGCGCCCATTCGTGTGGGTCGTAGATCTTTACGTGCTTGTCGGGCGTGTCGCTCCAATACTCTTCGTCCATAAAGGGCAGGTATGCCTGAACGCCGGGACAGATAAACGGAATCCGTTGCCGCTGCAGGCGCTCGCGCTGCCGCTGCTCCAGGTTCGTCTCGGATATGACGGTCGGCATGCCGGACAGCTCGACGAGGCTTGCCTGGATGCGCTTGAGGTCGGGGAGCGCCGCATGCCATGACGTCCGCATGATCAAAAATGAGGCGCGGCGGTAATTTGCCTGCATCACCGTGATGGCGGGGCGCAGCGTGGGATGGATTTTGTCCCGTTCGGGCCAAAGGTCGGCAGTGATCTCGAGGCCCAGGGTCTCCCATAGGTAATCAAGCTCTTCGTCCATGGCGCCTCGACATCTACGCGATCATTGATACTTCGATTGTGTTGCCTGGTGCTATCGTTTTCGCGGTAGAATCCGCCAACGGTTGACGGCTACCGCTCGCGGCGTTTTGCCCTTCGTGTACAGCGGTCGGCTTCACAGGTCCTTCACGGGTTGGACGAAATTAGGCCAATTTGGCCGAATTTCAAAAAAGTCAAAATTGGGGCTTGCGTCATGGCGTGACTTCCCGTATATTTCTTTCTTGCGCAAAGGCACAGCCGAGCGCAGCGATGCAGTCATTGGGATGTCGTCTAATGGCAGGACAGCGGATTCTGGTTCCGTCAATGGGGGTTCGACTCCCTCCATCCCAGCCATTGCATTTGCTACATATGGCCCGTTCGTCTAGCGGTTTAGGACGCCGCCCT
>UQWK01000018.1 GCA_900544725.1 uncultured Collinsella sp. | reverse complement strand
GAGGGGCCATGCGGCGTAGCGCCGGGGCATGGTCCGGAAAATCGTCCGAGGTCCCCACTTTCCGCAAACAAAGAAGGCCACATAACGTGGCCTTCAACTTATATATGT
Organism: uncultured Collinsella sp.; assembly: GCA_900544725.1. Taxonomy (GTDB): domain Bacteria; phylum Actinomycetota; class Coriobacteriia; order Coriobacteriales; family Coriobacteriaceae; genus Collinsella. The sequence goes on along the minus strand of UQWK01000018.1, from coordinate 37,136 downwards.
TCAGCAGGTGCCCCCATGACAAGCCGCGCTTCAACACCGAGGCGTCTGCCCGGCGACGCGGAATGTAAGGTTCATCGCGAGTTCCGCACGAGCCGGAGAGCACTTAATGTGCTCTCCGTGCGAGCAGGACTGTCCGAGCAGGGAACCTTACATTCCGCGCCGCCGGGCAGACGAACCAGTTAAGACGCGCCGTTACTTGATCTTGGTCGTACCCGGTGCCAGGTTGGGGTCGGTCTCGTTGGCCTCGGTCTGGAAGTGCTCGGTGTACACGTTCTTGCCGTCGCGGAACATCTCGTAGTACTGCATCTTGGCGTAATCCTCGCGCGCCTTGGTGGCGGCTGCTGCTGCGGCGTCGTCGCCGGTGACGTTGGAGGAGAGTGCCCAACGCAGGCTGGCGTCCTCGTAGCCCACGGAGTTGATGGCGGGCAGTGACTCGCGCAGCGTCATGTGCGCCTTCTGATAGTCGGAAAGCGGGGCACCGATCAGCTGCATCAGCTGCGTGGACAGGTAGTTGGTGGACAGGTCGTCGACCTCGCTCGTTTGGTCGCAACCGGCAACGTCGTAGTTAGCCCAGATGATGTAGTCGGTCTGCCACAGACGTTCCTGGTGCGTGGCATCGTCCTCGCCGGTAAACCACTTATCGTTGAACTTGGACGGGAAGAACGGCTGGTGATCGCCCCAGAACACCACGACCACCTTGCGGTCGAGCTTGCTCAAGGCGTTAAGGAAGTAGCGCAGCGCCTGGTCGGACTGCTCGATGCACGAGACGTACTCGTCGACATCGGACAGTGTGCCGTCCTCGACGGTCTTGGTGTCCAGGTCGGTCGTGTCGATGTTCAGGTGCATCTGCTTGTCGGCCGGCAGCAGGCCCGTGTCGTAGCCCGAGTGGTTCTGCATGGTCACGTCGAAGATAAACTGCGGATCGGCGTTCTGGTCGAGCAGCTCAAGAATCTTGTCGTAGGTAGCCTGGTCGGTCACCATCCCGCGCAGGGTATCGGCGCCCTGGAAATCGTTGATGGACAGGAACTGGTCAAAGCCAAAGTCCTTATAGACGTTTTCGCGGTTCCAGTTGGTGGCGTGGTTGGGGTGCATGGCCGTGGTGGAATATCCGAGCGACTTGAACTGCTCTGCCAGGTTCCCGGTCGTCTCCATGTTGTAGATGGTGTACGGATACACGCCCGAGCCCAGGTTGGCCATGGAGTTGCCGGTCATAAACTCAAACTCGGTATTGGCGGTGCCGCCGCCGTAGGCGCTCACGTAGAGCTTGCCGCGGCTGAGGCAGTTGGACAGGTTCTTAAAGTACTGCGGGCCTTCGTAGCCGGCGCGCATGTTCTGGTAGATCGAAAGGTCTGAGAAGGTCTCGTTCATGATGGCGATGACCGTGGGCTTCTCGCTATCGAACTGCTCCTTTGCGGCGGCGCGCTCGTCGCTCTTGGCCGCGTCGGACTTGTCGTAGGCCTTGGCGTACTTTTTGAGCGTGGCCTTGGCATCGTCGACGGAGTAGTCGGCGGGTTTGGGCGGCTTGATGGACTGCGCCGCACTAATAAAGGCGGGCAGGTAGCCCTCGCGCCAGTAGCTCTCGAGCGGGCGCCAGGTGTAGACGGTGATGCCGAGGGTGTTGTAGTAGTCGATGAGCGTGACGTGCGCGGTCACGCCGCCCAGGCACAGCACGGCGACGAGCAGATTGGTGAGCAGCATGCGCTTGGCGTTGGCGGCGCCCTTCTGGCGATGCGGCGCGACCAGGCCGGCGTACTCGCACAGCAGCATGGCGATGGCGGTAAAGCCCATGGACAGCACGCAGAACAGCGAGATCGAGAAGGTGTAGCCGGTGCCGGCGACCGCGGCGGCAGTGGAGATGGCCGAAAGGTCACCCGGCTGGATGGGCATGGATTTAAACGTGATGACGAAGAACTCGGCAATGCCCAGGACAAAGAGGGCAAAGGCCAGGACCGCGGGAGCCGCGCCGTGGCGCTGGAACAGGAAGAACAGGCCGACCATGAGCGTGGTGATGATGGCCCACTCGAGCAGGATGCACAGGGGGTAGACCCAGGTAAAGTCGTGGTTGGACGAGACCTCCATGCCCAGCAGCGCAAAGACGCCGGCGAGCAGCAGGCACAAGACGGCGGCGACGAGCGGTTTGCCCACAAAGGCGCCGCGCAGGCGGGCGAGCTTGCCGGTGGGAGCGGGGGCGTCGGGCGCGGCGAACGCAAAGACGCGCGGGGCGATGCGGTCGCGGGCGATGCTGGCCCAAGCGCAGCTGGTGAGGATGGCATTGGTCAGGATGAGCATCACAAAGGCGAGCGGCTCGTTTTGCGCGACGAGGCCAATAGCGCCCCAGACGGTCAAAAAGAGCTGGAACAGGCCAAAGGCGACGCTCCAGGCGAAGGCGCCCTTGGTGACGGTGCCCGACTGAGCGCGAATGGCCTTGGCCTCGCGCAAGACAAGGTAGACGGTCGCCGCAAGACCGACGAGCGAGATGGCGGCAGCGAACATGCTGAGACTCCTCACAAACTAAAACCTACGAAAGCGGGGGTTTACCCGATTGTTACCAAGATATGCGCTGCATTTGCGGGCTGCGCACAACAACCAGCCATATTAACGCGCACGTGTGGCGGTGTGGCGCAATGTAGTGGCGACCTGCGCGATAATGGACGGGAATTACACGGAAACGTAAAGGCTTCTTAAAGAATTGGCGAGGGTAGGGCGATGAACGAGCAGGTTTGTATGACGGGTGCCGAGTACTGCGGCGGAGCTAAGGGCGTGGATGCGAACGGTTATCCGGTCGAGACTACGGGTAACGCGGTGCTGGACATCTTGGAGCACCGCTCGTCCACGCGTGCCTTCGCGCGTGATGACGACGACCGCCCCGTGGCGGTGACCGACGAGCAGCGGGCGGCGATTCTGCACGCGGCGAGTCGCGCACCGTCGGCGGGCGCCATGATGATGTATTCCATCGTGAGCATTCGCGAGCAGGCTACGCTGGACCGTCTGGCCGACCTGTGCGACCACCAGCCCATGATCGCCAAGGCGCCCTGGGCACTCATATTTGTGGTCGATTATGCAAAGTGGATCGATCTGTTTGAGCACGTGGGCTGCTTTGAGCCCGAGTTTGTCGAGCGCACGGGCAAGGCGCCCCGCCGCGCGCCGGGTTTGGGCGACTTTGCCATCGCGGCCCAGGACGCCGTGATCGCCGCGCAAAACGCCGTGGTTGCCGCCGAGGCCCTGGGGCTGGGAAGCTGCTACATTGGCGACATCGTGGAGAACGCCGAGGAAGTTGCCGAGCTGCTCGATCTGCCGCCCTATACCATGCCGCTGTCGATGCTCATCATCGGCACGCCCCGTAAGGAGCGTCCGGCCATTGCGCACCCCGTGGTGAACCTGGTGCACGAGGAGCGCTACTGCCGCGCGGATGCCGCGACCATGGACGCGCAGGTGGCCGAGATGGACGCAATGTTCCGTCCGCATGCCCGCGAGGTGGGGGAGCGCGTCGTGGACATCTATACCCGCAAGCACACGAGTCCCTTTATGGCCGAGATGAGCCGATCCATGGAATGGTGGTTCAAAAACTGGCTTGGAAAATGACGAATGTGACAAAGGGGCAGTCCCTTTGTTACATTTCATATCGCCGCGGTGGCCTAAAGGCCGTATAAATGTTTATTTAGCTGGGAAAACAGTGCCATTCAAACATGGGCCGATTACCTATAATTCCTTCGAACATTAAAGTTGGGAGGAAACCGGCTTATGGAACAAAAGGCCAAGGAGGCAGCCTCGCACGCTGCGATTCCTGTGAGCATCTCGGCGATGCTCGTCACGCTGGGCGTGGTGTACGGCGATATCGGCACCAGCCCTATGTATGTAACCAAGGCGCTCGTTGCCGGCAACGGCGGCATCGGAAGCGTGACGGAGGAGTTCGTGCTTGGCGCGCTCTCCCTTGTCGTGTGGACGGTCACGCTGCTGACCACCATCAAGTATGTGCTCATCTCGCTGCGCGCCGATAACCATGGTGAGGGCGGCATCTTTGCCCTGTACAGCCTGGTCAAGCGCTGTGGCAAGTGGCTTATCATCCCCGCCATGCTGGGTGGCGCCGCGCTGCTCGCCGACGGCATCCTGACGCCGGCCGTTACCGTTACCACGGCCATCGAGGGCCTGCGCACCATCCCGGCGGTCCATGCCGTGCTGGGCGATGACCAGGGCCGCGTCGTCGCCATTACGCTCGCCATCATCATCGCGCTCTTTTTGGTGCAACGCATCGGTACGGCCAAGATCGGTCACGCCTTTGGCCCCATCATGACGCTGTGGTTCCTGTTCCTGGGCGGCACGGGTCTGTTTTTTGTCTTCCAGCACCCCGCCGTGCTGCTGTGCCTCAACCCGGTGCGCGGCATCGCCTTTTTGCTGAGCCCCAACAACCACGCGGGTATCATGATTCTGGGCAGCTGCTTCCTCGCCACCACCGGTGCCGAGGCGCTCTACTCCGACATGGGCCACGTCGGCCGCGGCAACATCTACGCCACCTGGCCGTTCGTTAAGTGCTGCCTGCTGCTTTCCTATATGGGCCAGGGCGCTTGGCTTATGAACAACGCTGCCAACCCCGAGCTCATGGGCATTGCCGACCTCAACCCGTTCTACCAGATGCTCGCCCCGGGCCTGCGCCCGTTTGCCGTAGGCCTTTCCACCGTTGCGGCCATCATCGCCTCGCAGGCGCTCATCACCGGCGCATTCTCGCTGGTGTCCGAGGCCAGCCGTCTGGACCTTATGCCGCACATGCAGGTCTTCTACCCTGCCGAGACCAAGGGCCAGCTCTACATCCCCATGGTCAACAACGTCATGCTCGTGGGCTGCGTCATCGTGGTGCTGCTGTTCCAGAACTCGGCGCATATGGAAGCCGCCTACGGCCTTGCCATTACGCTGACTATGATGTGCACCACGCTGCTGCTCTTCTTCTACCTGCATGAGGAGCGCAAGCTCAAGGTTGCTCCGTGGATCTTCGCGGCCTTCTTCCTTTTGCTCGAAGGCTTCTTCTTCGTGAGCTCGCTCACCAAGTTCTTCCACGGCGGTTACTTCACCATTCTCATGGCTGCACTCATCATGGGCATTATGGTGTGCTGGTACAACGGCACGGCGGTCGAGCAGCGCCAGTTTACGCTGCTGCCGCTGCGCAGCTACCTGCCGCAGCTCAAGCGCCTGCGTGACGACGACCGTTACGAGCGCATGAGCGACAACGTCGTGTACCTGACCAAGGACACCCATACCGACTACATCGACCGCGATATCGTCTATTCGATCTTGGACAAGCATCCCAAGCGCGCCCGCGCCTGGTGGTTCGTGAATGTCGAGACCATGGACGAGCCGCATACCTTTGCCTATTCGGTCGAGACGTTCGGCACCGACTACGTGTTCCGCGTGCATCTGTACCTGGGCTACAAGATCAACCAGCGCGTCAATGCCTACCTGCGTCAGGTTGTTCAGGACCTGGCTGCCACCGGCGAGCTGCCGCCGCAGACGCATGACTACTCGGTCTACAAGGATCCGGGTAACATCGGCACGTTCAAGTTCGTCCTGATCCGTAAGCTTCTGGCGCCCGAAAGCGATGTGGAGCCCAGCGAGCGTACGGCCATCACGCTCAAGTACATCATTCGTCGCGCCGCCGGCACGCCTGCACGCTGGTACGGCCTGGAGAACTCCAACGTGAGCTTTGAGTACGTGCCGCTGTTCACCAAGTTCAAGGCCGTGAATAAGATGCAGCGCCTGGCTCCCAACGAGCGACCGTAGACGTCGGCGGCTACACAGAGTTGGCTTTTGATGGATAAGCATGAGGCTGGGGAGGCAAACATGGATACAAAGGCGCTCGATGGCCGCGAGGCGGTGGTCGAAATGGTGCGTGAGGCGCGCGTCGACGCCGCCGAAGATCGGTTCTTTACGAATCGTGCCAACATGGACATGGCCGATCGCGTGATTTCGATCGTGGCACTGGTATTTGGAGCGGTGTGCATGTGCGCACTGCTCGCGCACGTGCTGTTTGTCTAGCGGCTGCCGGTCGTAGAAGGCTTTACACTTAGAACCACCACAAGGGAAACCACCACAAAGGTGCCTGTCCCCTTTGTGGTGGTTTTTGTTTTTGAGAGAGGGGCGGGGCGCTGATGGACGTCCGTACGGACGGCGATATTGCCGATAGCTTTTGGTGGCGGCGCACAACGCTGACGCGCCGCACTCCTCTGTATGACGCCTGTGTATCGGTGGGGCTGCTGGTCGCGGCGACGATTGTGGGCGCGCTGCTCGACCATCCGGGTCTCGCGCCGAGCATCATGATCGTCTATGTGTTCGCCGTTCAGCTGTGCGCATTCTTTACCTGGAGTCGCCTGTATTGCTTGCTGAGCTCGGCTGCCGCCGTGGCGCTCTACAACTTCTTGTTTGTCGACCCGCGCTACTCGCTGTCGCTTATCGACCGCGTCTATCCCGGCATGTTCTTCATCATGTTCGTGGTCTCGCTTGTGTCGAGCTCGATTGCGTTGGCCCTGCGCCGCGCCCTGGCACAGGCAGCCGCCAGCGACCGCCGCACGCATATGGTGCTCGAGACCAACCGCATGTTGCAGCGCTGCGCCGATCAGCAGCAGATCGTTCACGCTATGGCCACGCAGCTGGCGCGTCTTTCGGGCCGTCCGGTCGTGTGGTACGGCGCCGACGCCGAGGGCGATGACCTGCTGCCGCGTGCGACATACACGGCCGTGGGCGATGCCGCGCCGGTGCACGAGCTGGCGCCGCAGATGCCGCCGCGGCTCTCGGCGTCCGCCTATGTGGGTACGCCGCTCGATGCCACCTATGGCGGCTCGGCGTTTTATGGCATCTACCTGACGGTTCGCACGGGCGACGGCTTCGTGCGCTCGGGCGACCCCGCCTCGGTGGTGGGCGTGCTGGCTATCGTTGCCGAGCCCGACGTGCTGACGCACGAGGAGCGGGCACTTGCCGATGCCATCGTGAGCGAAGGCGAGCTGGCGCTCGATCGCGCCCGCGCCATGGAGGCCCGCGAGGAAGCGGCGGTGCTTGCCAAAAATGAGCAGCTGCGCGCCAACCTGCTGCGTTCCATCTCGCACGACCTGCGTACGCCGCTCACCAGTATTTCGGGCAATGCCGACGTGCTGCTCGACCAGGGCTCGACCGGCACCGCCGTGCTCGACGCCCAGACGCGCCGCGGCCTGCTCCTGTCCATTCGCTCGGATGCGCTGTGGCTCAACGCCACCGTCGAGAACCTGCTCGCCATCACCAAGCTCGAGGGTGGCGGTATGCGCCTGTCGACTACGCTCGAGCTCATGGACGATATCGTCGAGGAGGCGCTGCGCCACGTGAACCCTGCCGTGCGCGAGCACGACCTTAAGGTGGTGGCGTGCGATGAGCCGGCGCTCGTCAACGTCGACGCGCGCCTGATGGTACAGCTCGTGGTGAACCTGGTGAACAATGCCATCACCTATACGCCCACAGGCTCGCATATCGTGATTTCGATTGGCGTCGACGATGGGCACGTGACGTGCTCGGTGGCCGATGATGGTCCGGGCATTGCGTCCGAGGACCGCGAGCGGATCTTCGAGTCGTTCTATACCGCCAACCACGGTCTTGCCGACAGCCATCGCAGCGTGGGCCTGGGTCTTTCGCTCTGCCGCTCCATTGCGTTGGCGCATGGCGGTAGCATAGAGGTTGCCGCGGCGGACCCGCACGGCTCGGTCTTTACGATTGAGCTTCCCGTCGCCGACGTTTCGTTTGATAAGGAGTAGCGCCGTGCCGAACTCTGCCGTAAAACCGCTCATCTTGGTCGTTGAGGACGACCCCGCCGTTCGCAACTTAATCGTTGCCGCGCTCGAGGCGCACGGCTTGCGTCATATGGCCGTGGAGACCGCCCATGCTGCCATCGCCGCCGCCTCATCGCAGGCGCCGAGCATTGTGCTGCTCGATCTGGGCCTGCCCGATATGGACGGCGTCAAGGTGGTGGAGTCGGTGCGTACATGGTCGGGCATGCCGATCATTGTGGTCTCGGCGCGCAGCGAGGATGCGGACAAGATCCGCGCGCTCGATGCCGGCGCCGACGACTACCTGACCAAGCCGTTTTCGGTCGAGGAGTTGCTCGCGCGCATCCGCACGACGCTCAGGCGTCTTTCGTATGCACAGACGGGCGGTGTTGCCTCCGAGGGCTCGTTCGATACCGGCGAGCTGCATATCGATTTTGATGCCGGCATCGCCACGATGGATGGCGAGGAACTGCACCTAACGCCGATCGAGTACAAGCTCTTGTGCCTGCTGGCGCACAACGCCGACAAGGTGCTGACGCACCAGTTTATCCTGCACGAGATTTGGGGTACGGCGACCAAGAGCGACCTGGCGAGCCTGCGTGTCTTTATGGGCACGCTGCGCAAGAAGATCGAGTCCGACCCCGCGCATCCGCGTTATATCCAAACGCACGTAGGCATTGGCTACCGCCTAGTCACCCAAGGCTAGATCGCCAACCACCATCCCACTATGAGTTGCGGTGAAATAGTTCCTGTTTGGGCCTTTACCAGGCTTTTTAGGAACTATTCCACGGCAACTTTGTCTATTTGCCCTTGGGCTTGCTGGCGTAGAACTTCTTCTTTTTGGGCTTGCCGGCAGGAGAGGGTTTGCCGGCAAAGTTCGACTTGCCGTTGCCGGCCTGTGCGTGCGCGGGTGCTGCCGCGCGAGGCTTGCGGGCTTCGGGGTTGCGCAGCTCCTCGACGCGCTCGGCAATTTCCTCGGCGCTAAAGCCGACCTCTGCCATGGCGTCCTCGATGGGCAGGCGGCGCACGATATAGCAATGGTGCACCTTCTGGTTGCGCGCGAAATCCTCGGGGATGGTCTGCGCCGTAATGTCCTCCAGCACGACGCCCGCTCGCGCGAGCTTGCGCGTCTCAGGGCGGAAGCCGCGCAGGTTGCAGCTAAAGATGGCATGGCCGCCCTGCGCGAGCAGGCGCGATACGCCGGCCAAAAGCTCAACATGGTCGCGCTGGACATCCCAGGTGCGACGGCCCATCTTGGACGAGTTCGAAAACGTGGGCGGGTCGACAAAGATCAGATCCCAGCGGTTGCGCGTCTGGCGCTGGTCGCGAATCCAGGCGAGCACGTCATCGCGCACAAAGTGATGCTGCGGCCCCACAAAGCCGTTCTGACGCATATTGCGCTCGGCCCAGTCCAGATAGGTGTTGGAGAGGTCGACCGTCACGGTCTCCTCGACGCCGCCATCGGCTGCGTAGCAGGTGGCAGTGCCGGTGTAGGCGAACAGGTTGAGGAAGCGGCGCGCCTGCTTGGCGTGCTCGCGCACTAGGTTGCGGGTGACGCGGTGATCCAGGAAGATACCGACGTCCAGGTAGTCGTCAAAGTTGACGGCGAAGGTGAGCCCGCCCTCTTCGATGAGCGGCAGGCGACGGCGCGCGATGTTGGCGCGCTCGCCCGATGCGCCCTTGCCGGCGCCCTGCTTGCCGTACTGCGAGCCGCCGCGCGAACGCATGCGGGCCTTGGCGTGCACGTGCTCGGCCGGAACATCCAGGATACGCGGCGCGATGGCAAGAATGTCGAGCATACGGGCCTGGGCAAGCGCGGGGTCGATGGTCTTGGGCGCGGCGTATTCGGCGATGACGAGCCAGCGGCCCGGCGTCTGCGGGCAGCCCTCGTACAGGTCGATGGCGGCGGAGTAGTCGGGCAGGTCGGCATCGTAGACGCGGTAGCAGCTCACCCCCTCGCGCTTGGCCCACTTGCGGCGCAGGCGGGCATTCTTGCGCAGGCGATTGGCGAACTGCTCGGACTCGGGGATGAGCACGGGCAGTGGCTTGCCGTCGCCCAGGTCGAGTGTGGCGGCAGGCTCGGGCATGGGGGTGTCGGCGGCTTCGTCTTGGGCATCTGCGGTCTGCTCCTCGGCACCTGCGCTGGTCGCAGCTTCGAATGCCGCGGCGGCGTGGTCGAGCGAGGGCCAAACCTCAATAGTTGCCTCTTCATTATTGGGCATGACGGCGATGGAGCGCGCGGGCTCGGCATGGAGCGCGCGGGCCAGCAATCCGTCGCGGGTGAGCGCGGCGACCGACGCCGCGGCAAGCTCGGGCGCGCGGCGCAGCTCACCGACCAGCGTCATGGCGTCGTGCATGAGCGAAAGCGGGGTTTCGGTGGTGTCTGCGACCACGGCGGCACCGGCGACGGCGCCCGCATGGTCCAGCACGGCGGCGGACTTGGCGGCGCAAAAATCGACAAAGCGCTTGTAGCCGGCACACTTGACCATGCGCTCAGCGGTCTTGCGGGCGCCGGGGTCAACATCCACGGCAACGATGCGCGCCTGGCGCTCGCGTGCCGCCGCCTCGCGCTCGCGTGCCTCGGCAAGCAACTGCTCCCACAGAGCGGCGTCGTGCAGCTGCCAGCCCTCAAAGCCCCAGCGCTCGCGTGCGGCGCCCGGGGCGCGGTCGGTCAGAATATTCACGGCCTCCAGCAGCAGGCCGCCGCCTGCGCACGAGGCATCGACCAGCGTGGGCAGGGCTTCGTTTTCGTAATCATCGGCAGTCAGCTCGCGCTCGCACAGCGCGGTCCAGCCGACCTGCGCCAGCACCAGGGCGGCGTAGTCGGGGCGCAGCACGTGCGTGCCCTCGCCGGCGCGGGTCGCGGTGGGCGGCAGGCGCTTGAACAGCGGGTCGCCCGAAAGGTCCAGGCTGATACTCGCGCGACGCTGACGCAGCGAAAGCAACAGGTGAACGTCGGGGTCGGCGGCATCGACGTCGGCACGACGGCCCGTGGTCTCGGCCAGACGGTCGCACAGCGCGTCCTTGGCGCGCAGGGCCGAGAAACGCGTGTTGCGTAGATGCTCGGTCACGCCGCGGGCGGTAATGGCGATGGTGGCGCCGGGGCGGACGATGCTCTCCCAGGCGATGTCGTAAACGCTATCGTACAGTTCATCGGCATCCTGCGCCTCAAAGCGCCCAAGCACTACAAACACGCGGCTGGCCAGGCGCGACCACAGGCATGCTCGGTAGCCTTGCTCGAGCTCGCCCTCAAACGTAGCGCGGCCCTTCAGGCGGCGGACATGCGAAAGCCCGAGGCGTTTAAGCTCATCGGCGAGTGCGGACTCAAAGCCCTCGGGGCAGCTTGCGTAAAATTCCATGGGTGACCTCTCTGGTTGCGTCGCTCCATTATATGATGGATGCTTCGTTTGCCCTTATCCTCGAAAGGAACCCATATGATTGATGCGTGCCCCGATTCCGCCGTGCTCTTTTTTGACGTGGACGGCACGCTGACGTCGTTCGATCCCGACGATATGACCGATAAGGACTTTTCGGCGGTTCGTCCCTCGCAGACGGTCGTCGAGGCGTTTCATCGTCTGCGCGACGCGGGGCACAAGGCGTTTATCTGCACGGGTCGTCCCCTGTGGCTGATTGCCGATAGCCTGCGTGCGCTCGACCCCGCGGGCATCGTTGCCATGGCGGGAGCCACGCTCGAGGTCGAGGGACGCGTGGTACACGAGGACTGCTTTGGCGAGGACGTTATCGAGGAGCTTGCACGCCGTATGGCCGCGGCAGGGATTGAGGCCTTTTTCGAGACCAACGTGGCTACTTTTGCCCTGGAACCCGCGGGTGTTGAGCAGTCGTCTCTGATTGGCACTTCTGTGGCGCACAGCACCGAGGAGATGCGCGTCGACGGCAGTCTGCGCGTGGGCAAGGTAGTCCTCACTGCGCCCAGTTTGGCTCGCGTAGCCAACGATGACGGCTTTATCGATTGCGAGTTTGAGCTGTGCAATACCGGTGGTCAGAATCGCGAGCTGAGCCCCAAGGGCATTGACAAGGGCGTGTGCGTGGCGCGAGCGCTGGCGTATCTGGGCCGCGAGGGAAATGCGCGCACCTTTGGCTTTGGCGACTCGGGCAACGACCTGGGCATGCTCGCCGCCGTCGAGACGGCCGTGGCCATGGGCAACGCCATGCCCGAGGTCAAGGCACTCGCCGGCTACGTGACCGACGATGTCGCACATGACGGCACCGTCACCGCTATGAAGCATTTCGGCCTCATCTAATGAATCCCGCGTTCTGACGTTTGCTCAAACTGGGACTTTCTACTTTTGCATGCTCAATCGATTTATCAATCCAAACACTGAGGTGTTTATACCGTTCGCCGAGAAGATAAAAACCCGCAGTTCGCGCCTTGATAAACATAGGTAAAGTGTTTAGCAGTTTATCGGCCTTATGCAAACGAAAGGAATCAGGCAGATGGCAATCAAGGTGTTCGCTGACGGTGCAAACCTCGAGGGCATGCTCGACATGTACGAGAACGGCAACGTTCAGGGTTTCACGACCAACCCGTCCCTTATGAAGAAGGGCGGCGTGACGGACTACCGCGCGTTTGCCAAGGAGGTCCTGGCCCGCATCACCGATGTGTCCGTGTCGTTTGAGGTCTTTGCCGATGACGTCGAGACCATGGAGGTCGAGGCCCGTGAGATCGCTACCTGGGCCGAGAACGTCTACGTCAAGATTCCGTGCGTGACCACCAAGGGCGAGTCCACCGCCGAGCTGGTCCGCAAGCTTTCCGCCGACGGCATCAAGGTCAACGTCACCACCATCTTTACGCCCGAGCAGGTCGATGAGATGGTCGAGGCCGTTGACGCCGAAACGCCGTCCATCATCTCGCTCTTTGCCGGCCGTATCGCCGATACCGGCGTCGATCCCATTCCGTTTGTGACGGAGTCGGTCAAGAAGGCCGCCGCCAAGCCCAACTGCGAGGTCCTGTGGGCGTCCACGCGCGAGCTCATCAACATCTACCAGGCCGAAGCCTGCGGTTGCCAGATCATCACGGTGCCCAACAGCATCCTGGCCAAGCGCAAGAACATCGGCCGTGATCCGTACGAGGTCTCGCTCGACACCGTCCGCGGCTTTGCCAAGGATATCGCCTCGCTCGGCTTCCATATCCTGCCGTAACGCGAACACTGGCTGCGCTGCGAGTTGTTCGCCCCGGCCTTTCCTTTCCCTATCGCTCACGCGCTTCGCGAGGGTCGCGCTAGGCAAAGGAAAGGCCGGGGCTGCCGACACGAACTTGCCAGTAGGTTGGTGATTGGCTTCTATATCCTGCCGCGGACAAAGGTACCCCCGCCTGCGCCGTGCAAAATTGAGAGTATTCAGCAAGGTAAAGGCTTTTACCAGCTAGCTGAAGCATGGAACAGCCCCCGTTTTTGCTCTGACGACGCTAAAACGGGGGCTGTTTTTGACTTTTTTGCCTCTGAGGGGCGTTCGGAGCGGCGGAAATTGCAGAATACTCGCGATTTTGCACGTCGCTGCAGGGGGTACCCTTGCTTTGGCGGTTTACTTCCCCTGCACCATGGTGAGCGAGATCTTCTTTCGGTCGCGATCGACCTTTTCGACCCACACCTTGACCGTGTCACCGACGCGTACCACGTCGCTGGGGTGCTTGACGAAGCGGTTGGCCAGCTTGGAGATGTGCACAAGGCCGTCCTGGTGCACGCCCACGTCGACGAAGGCGCCAAAGTCGACGACGTTGCGCACCGTGCCCTTGAGTTCCATGCCGGGCTCCAGGTCGTCGATGGAAAGCGCCGAGCGGCTAAAGACCACCTCGGGTGCGTCGTCGCGCGGGTCGCGGCCGGGCTTCTTGAGCTCGTTGACGATGTCGATGAGCGTGAGAGTGCCGCAGTCCAGGTCGCTTGCCAGCGCCGAGATACTGCCCAGACGGCGCTCAATGTCGGGCACGCCGCCGCGGCTGAGTTCGCTGGCTTTAACGCCTGCGCGCTCCAGGACGGACGTGGCCACCTCGTAGCTCTCGGGGTGGACGCTTGTCGCGTCGAGCGGGTTCTTGCCACCGCTGATGCGCAGGAAACCTGCAGCGTTGAGATATGCCTTGGGTCCCAGCTTGGGAACCTTCTTGAGCTGGCGGCGATCGGTAAAGGCGCCGTTTTCCTCGCGGTACGCCACGATGTTCTTGGCCACGCTCGGCGTGATGCCCGATACATATCCCAGCAGGCTTGCACTCGCGGTGTTCACGTCGACGCCCACACGGTTGACGACGTCCTCCACCACATGCCCCAAGGTGCGCGAAAGTTCGGTCTGGTCAAGGTCGTGCTGGTACTGGCCCACGCCGATGGACTGGGGCGGAATCTTGACGAGCTCTGCCAGCGGGTCCTGCAGGCGGCGGCCCAGGCTCATGGCGCCGCGCACGGTGACGTCCAGGTCGGGATACTCCTTGCTTGCGAGCTCGGAGGCGGAGTACACCGATGCGCCGGCCTCGTTGACGATGGTGTATCGCAGCCCAGGAGCCTGCTCGGCAATAAACTCCGAGACGACTTCCTCGGTCTCGCGGCTGGCGGTGCCGTTGCCGATGACGATAGTGTTGACGCTGTCCTTCTTGACGAGGCGGGCGAGCTCGCGCTTGGTGCCGGCGACGTCGTGGCGCGGCTTGGTGGGATAGACCACGCCGTGGTCGAGCAGCTTGCCGGTCTCGTCCATGACGGCGACCTTGCAGCCGGTGCGGTAGCCCGGATCGAGCGCGAGCACGCGGGCGCCGCGCACGGGACGTGCCGAGAGCAAGCCCTCGAGATTCTTGGCAAAGACGTTGATGGCCTCGGTCTGGGCGCGAACGGTGAGCTTAGCACGGGCCTCGCGCTCCAGCGAGGGAGCCATGAGGCGCTTGTAGCCGTCGGCGATGGCGGCATCGAAGATGGGGGCAAACACGCCCTGGCGTCGGGGCCAACGGCTGCCGAGGCGCGCCGTGGCAGCAGCGCCGTCGACGTTCACGCGCACGCGGAGCTTGCCCTCGCGCTCACCGCGGTCGATAGCCAGCACACGGTGGTTGGGTATACGGCGCAGCGGCTCGTCAAAGTTGTAGTAGGGCTCGTAGGGGGTCTTCTCGGTGGGGTCGGTGGCCTCGACGACGATATCGGCGGTGTTTTGCGTAAAGGCGCGCAGGTCGGCGACGTTCTCCGGGTCCTCGGCCACCGTCTCTGCCACGATGTCGGCGGCGCCGGCGAGCGCCTTTTCGGGCGTGTCGAAGCCGGCCTCCTCGTTGACGTAGTCCGCGGCGGCGTCGAGTGCGCTGCCCTTGGCCGAGGCCTGCATGATGATCATGTTGGCGAGCGGCTCCAGGCCGGCCTCGCGGGCCTTCTGCGCGCGGGTCATGCGCTTTTTGCGGTAGGGCTTGTAGAGGTCCTCGACACGCTGGAGCTGTGTGGCCTCGCGAATCTGCTGCTCGAGTTCGGGCGTGAGCTTGCCCTGGGCGTCGATGAGCAGAATGACGTCCTCTTTGCGCTGCTCAAGATTGCGCAGGTAGGACAGGCGCTCGTCGAGTGCGCGCAGGGCGACGTCGTCCATGCCGCCCGTGGCTTCCTTGCGGTAGCGCGAGATAAAGGGGATGGTGTTGCCCTCGTCGATGAGCTTGACGGCCGCCTCGACGTTGGCGGCCTTAAGGTTGAGCTCGCGGGCGAGCTGGGCGATAAGATCCATGGGACTCCTTGCGTTTGAGGTGCGTTTGCAGCACAGAGCTACCAAGGATACCACCCGTCCCAAAAGACTGTTTTGAGGCCGCGCCACGAAAACGGTCTATCTACTACGTTTGAACCGTATGGGTCGACCATCCCCCAGTTTTCCGAGAATACGCAAGCCGTCTACCTGCGGTTTTTATTTCGCGAAATTTGGCATGGTTGAGGGTAATCGGTTAAACGTAGTAGATAGGCCCATTTCGTGGCGAACGAATCAAGCAGAGGTGCAAAATGGCCCCCGCCCCAGAAAAATCGTAGGCGAAGTACCAAAAAGCCCCGCGGGCAGGAGGCTGTTCGCGGGGCAAAGAAGAGGGGCTTGTTGATGGCAGTCCGAGGTGATCGGCGTGGAGTTTTACCGTGGTCCACCCTAAGGCGCTACAGCTCGACGAGCTGGCCGGTCTCGGCGGCCTCCTTGATGGCGTTAAGCAGCGTGAGCGTCTTAACGTTGTCGGCGGGGGTTACGACGGGCTCGACCTCGCGGCGGACAACCTTCACAAAGTGCTTGAGCTGCATCTTGTGCGGCAGCGCCGGGTCGACGGCCGGGATCTCCATCTGCAGCGGCTTGTGCCAGTTGGAGGCGCCGTCGTAGGAGAACTGGTGCAGGCGGGGCAGCGAAAGGGCGCCCTTAGTGCCGCCGATAAAGTAGGCGTCGGCGTCGAAGGGACGGTACTGCGGATCCTCACGAGCGGTGGCCTCCCAGTTCCAGGGGCTGGCGGTGGCGTCGGAGATGGTCATGCTCGCAAGCGCGCCATCGGCAAAACGGACGTTGACCACGGCGGAGTCCTCGGTCTCAAAACCGCGGGCGGCGCTGGACTGCATGCCCTGGACGGCAACGGGCTCGCCCAGCAGGTAGCGGAGCAGGTCGACGTCGTGCACTAGGTTGACCAGGATCGGGCCGGCACCCTTCTTGCGGCGCCACTCGACGTCGAAGTACTCGTCATTCTTATAGATCATGTAGTGGAAGCTCGACACGGTGAGCTTGCCCAGCTCGCCGGACTCGATGATCTCCTTGGCCTTGTTGACGAAGGGGTTGTGGCGACGGTGCTGGCCCACGAGCACGGGCACGCCGGCGGTCTCGGCCTCGGCGGCGAAGGCCTGGGCATCTTCCAGGTCGTTGGAGATCGGCTTTTCGACCAGCGGCACGATGTTGCGCTTCACAGCCTCGCGGGCAACGCCCAGGTGCAGGTCGTTGGGGGTGGCGATGATGACGGCCTCGGGCTTGACCTCATCCATCATCTGGGCGGGATCGGTGTAAAACGGTACGCCGGCGGCCTCGGCCGTGGCGCGGGCGCCCTCAAAGGCGTCGGCGATGGCGACGAGCTCGGCTTCGGGCTCTTCGGTGACAAAGCGGATGTGGTTGCGGCCCATGGCGCCGGCGCCGATAACGGCAATGCGGACGGGGTTGAGCTCAGACATTTCGACTCCTTAATACTGGGGACCGGTGAAATGTGACAAAGGGACAGTCCCTTGGTCACATCGGTAAAACTAGGCGGACTTCTTCTTGTTGTCGGAGACCATCATGTAGACGGTGAGCACGACGGCGATGGCGGCGATTACGATGGCGCCATAGAAGGACTGCTGGTAGGCGGCGCTGCCGGCCTCGGCGTGATACAGCACGGCGGTGATGGGCTGGCTGATCCAGGTGGAGGCGGCGTAACCCAAAAACATGATGCCGTAGTTGACGCCGATGTTGCTGGTGCCAAAGGCACCACCGGTGAGCGGCGGGTAGATGACGAGCAGGGCGCCAAAGCTAAAGCCGAGCAGGGCGAGCGCCACAAAGAACATGCTCTGCGTAAAGCTCATCGACATGATGACGAGGGCGACGATGGTGACGACAAGGCTGATGAGCAGCGACTTGTAGGCGCCGAGCTTGTCGATGATCTGGCCAAAGGACAGACGGCCGACCAGGTTGGCGCAGGTGTTGACGGAGACGACCACGCCGCCGAGGGCGACAGCCGCGGCGCTCGTGGGGTCGGCGAAGAGCTGGACGGCGGCGATGGAGGCAACCTTGCCCACGAGCAGGGTGCCGGCGGTGGCGGCAAAGGCGAAGGCGATGATGAGGACCCAGAAGCGCGGGGTCTTGACCATCTCGCCCGGGGTGAGGTCGCCGAAGGTGCCGGCGTGGGCGCCGCCCTTGGGGGCCTCGAAGCCCTCGGGCAGCCAGCCGGCCTCGGGGGCCTTCAGGAACAGGGCGGAGGCGGCGATCATCACAAAGAAGATGACGCCGAGTGCCTTAAGGGCGCCAAAGATGCCCAGGCTCGGGATGAGCAGAGAGGCGAGCACCGGGGACAGCACGGCGGGGCCGGCGGTCGAAGCGGCCAGGGTGATGCCGGAGGCAAGGCCCTTCTTGTCGATGAACCACTTTTGGCCGGTGGTGAGCGCCGGGTTGTAGCCCAGGCCGTTGCCGACGGCGGCGACGAGCGAGAACCACAGGTAGAACTGCCACGGCTCGGTGACGGTACCGGACATGAACCAGCCCAGGCCGTAGCACACGGCGGCGGCAATCACGACGTTGCGCGGGCCGATCTTATCGGAGATGCGGCCGGCGAAGATGCCCGTCACGGCCATGATGGTCTGAAAGACCGGGAAGGCCCAGGTGAGGGCGCTGGACCACTCGGGGTAGACGGCGAGTAGGTTCTTGCTCACGACGGAATACAGTGCGATGGAGCTAATGAAGAACATGGTAACGCACGCGGCGGAAAGCACGACGGCGCGGCCCTTGTTGGAGTTGGTGGAAGCCATTGGACTCTTTCTAATCGATGCGGGGGAGGGGCGGGCGCGCCCGCGGAGCCTCCCTGTCAGGCTGTTTTACTGATCAGTCGGCTTTGCGACGCCGGACTCGTCGGACCAAAGCTCGACACCCTTGTTCTTGAGGTAGTTGTCGGCAAAGGCGCGGCGGCCGCCGGGCTTGGCGGTGAGGTCGCCCATCATATTGGAGAAACCGCCATCGACCTTGATGGCGTCGCCGGTGGTAAAGTCCGAGCGCTTGGATGCCAGGAACATGACGGCATTGGCGATATCGCTGACCTCGCCGATGCGGCGCGTGGCGATCAGGCGGCTGCGGCTCTTTTCGACCTCGGGGTCGGCGTAAAAGCTCGCCGACATGGGGGTCTTGACAAAGCAGGGCTCGACGCAGTTGGAGCGGACGCCGTAGGGACCCCACTCGGCGGCTAGCATCTTGGACATCATGTTGACGCCGGCCTTGGTGGAGCTGTACACGCCCGAGAACGTCTCGGGGGAGTGGCTGGCGACGGTCGAGATGTGCACCAGGCGGCCCTGCCCGGCCTTAATCATCTCGCGACCAAAGCGCTGCGAGGTGATGAAGTAACCGGTGAGGTTGACGTTGAGCACCT
This sequence comes from uncultured Collinsella sp., assembly GCA_900544725.1. Lineage (GTDB taxonomy): Bacteria > Actinomycetota > Coriobacteriia > Coriobacteriales > Coriobacteriaceae > Collinsella. Next base: position 18,284 of record UQWK01000018.1, on the reverse strand, counting down.
GCTCCCAGTCGCTCAGCGGCAGGTCCTCCATGGCGGCGAAGCGCAGGATGCCGGCGGTGTTGACGAGGACGTCGACATGGCCGAAGTTGGCGATGGTGGCGTCGACGGCAGCCTGAACCTCGGCCTCGTCGGTGGCGTTCATCTTGTAACCCTCGGCGTGGATGCCAAACTCGGCGGCGAGGTCGGCAGCTGCGGCCTTGACCTTCTCCTCGTCCAGGTCGAGCAGGACGACGTTGGCGCCGTTGCGGGCGAACTCGCGGCAAATCTCGACGCCCATACCGCCGAGCGCGCCGGTCACGGCGCAGACATCACCCTCGAGCTTAAGCCAATTGCTCATAGGAACTTCCCTTCTTGTGCCTCCCTGTGGGCCGTTCTCATTAATCGACCCACGTGGTTTTCGCTGGTTATCGTATGCTTTGCATTTACGCAGGTGAATTGCATATTTGTTAGAATGGCGTAAACCTATGGTTTATAGCCAGCAAGACGATTTGTCCTTAATTGAGTGCGTGACCTGCCAAAACGACCCCCTTTGGCAGTGCATGGCCATACCTCTGGAAACGGGAGATTGACGTGTACGATCGACGACTCGAGGCCATAACGGCTGCCGCGGAGCTGGGAAGCTTCTCGCGCGCCGCAGCAAAACTGCGTGTGTCGACCCCGGCGCTCGTCAAACAGGTGTCGGGATTCGAGGCCGAATTTGGCATCACATTGTTTGAGCGCTCGCATTCGGGCGTCAAGGTGACGCCGGCGGGGGCGCTTCTGATGGACGACGCGCGCTCGATCATGCGCCAGTCCGAGGATGCGTTGCGTCGCGCCCGGCGAGCGGCGGGCGATGGCGGCGCCGTGCGCCTGGGCGTGTCGATGATGTGTCCGGGGCGCCAGACGCTGTCGATGTGGACGGACGTGCACGAGCTGGAGCCGTCGTTGCGCTTTGAGATTGTGCCGGTGAGCGATCTCTATGACGAGCGCGAATCTGTTATGCGCAGCCTGGGGCGCGAGGTGGATGTGGTGCAGTCGAGTTTTTCGACCCCGCGATGGGGCGACGCCTGCCAAAAGCTCCTTATCGTCAACGTGCCGTTTTATATCGATGTGCCCCGCACAAGCCAGCTCGCGCGCAAGACGCGCATCACGGTTGCCGACCTGGAGGGCATGCGCCTGCGCGTACTCCGTCACGGCAACGACGCCATGGACAGCCTGCGCATCGACCTTTTGGCCGATGGCGGCGTGGACGTGATCGATGTGGACAGCTTTGACTTTTCTCTCTTTAACGAGGCAGAGGAAAAGGACGACGCGGTGCTCACCTGCGGCGCATGGTCGGGCGTGCACCCAGCCTTTGTGGGCGTACCGTTCCTGTGCGGGCGAGAGGTGCCGGTCTTTTTGCACTACCCGCTCGAGCCCACCCTCCAAGTCCAAAAATTCGTCAACGCCATGGCCCAACTCCTCAACTAGCTCATTTCGCGCGGGGCTTTTTTAACTACTCTCGCTGTCCTAGAAAAATCTCAGCAAACAAATGAGGTCCCGGCCATAAGGCCGAGACCTCACATGCTTCACCTTCAGTTTTACGTTTCGAGCGGAGCAGCGCAGGAGGCTGGGGCCACGGGGTATAACCTCCGCGCGCAGTTGCGCAGCGAAGCGAGAATGTTTGAGCACGGAGGTTATACCCCGTGGCCCCAGCCTCCGGTGGGAGCTACTCCAGCTCTACACCGGAGCGTTTGAGCTGGAGTAGCTCCCACCGGAGGACCCCCCCCGTCAAAACACGACAGCTTTTTCTAATGATATGAAAGATACCGCTCGGGACATATAAGATGCCGCTCGGTAAACTCACCGCAGAGCACGGTTGTCTTTTCGGGGGGGGGATACCATTTCTTCTACACGTACGTAGAAAAGGAGTGTCTATGCAGTGCTATTCAAGACGGCAGATCGTTAAACATATGGGATTGGCTGCAGGATGTTTGCTGCTATCCCCCTTGAGTGGCTGCTCAACAAACGACAGGCCAATCGATTCCGCAGATAACACTGCATCAGATAAGGAGCAGTTCGATTGGCTTGAAGCGACGGGGACGTATACGCCCTCCGACGCTTTCAAACAAAAGGGGCTTTGGTTCACTTTTGGTAATGACTATGCAGACGGACGTGAGAGCGTTGCTAAAGACACATCGATAACGGCAATCTTTGAATTTTACGGAGACGGAACGGTTACATGTTGGAATGTATACGACGAAACGGGCTCTTCGGTGATTCGATTTAGGGACCTTGAAGGTCTTTCGGATAAAGAAGTTCTCTCGATGGCTAAAGAGCATTGGCCCATATCGCAGGACGAATTTGAAAGCAAAAAGCAAAATGTGATCGATGAGCTCTCTTCTAGTTACGAGGACCTAAAGGCCGAGGCAGCGGATAATCCTGACTTGAATGTTGAAAATGCCTACTTCTCGCGTTTTTTTGAAGACCTTAAATCTATGTCGTTGCCAAAGGAACCAGAGGGTAAATCCTATTCGCTTAAGGTTCAAACAGACGACACAGGCAACAACACGGAATATGAGAAAGTATGCTTGCCGACATGTGGATATCCTGGGGTGCTTAGCCTTAGCGGGGGAGGTGCCGCAGCATGGGGCAGAAAGGAGCTCTGGTATTCACTCCTTAGAGCCGATGACGATACTAAGTACGAATCCATATCTAACTCGTACCTCAGCTGCTACGTCAATCGAGAGGTTAATCTCATCGAAAGCGACACCAGCGATGATGTATACAGCTCAACTTATCAAGGATTTGGCGGAATAGTTACCCGAACAGGTGGCTCAGCATCTTTTGTTCTTGATGAGCCAACTTCCGATGAAGTCGAAGCTGACTGATTATAGGCATTTCCTCTTTGCTCAAGCAGCTCCAGGATTTCACGTTAGAACTAATATTTAATCTACGTCAATTAGTGCTCATTGCCACACAGGCAATGAGCACTTTGATTTCCAAAGACTTTGCATGACAAAGGGGCGTTCCTTTGCTGCGTCCACTGTTGACGGCTACACTCAGAGAGCGTCCCAAATTAGCTATCATTTTATTTGGCAAGCAATATCTGCAGGTAATCGCGTTTTCCGTGGAGAACACGGTCAATATAGACCTTCTGGTGATAGCGGTAAAACGCGAGATAATTGTCACAGATCACGAACCGGTAATCGGAGCGTAGGGGATGGATCGATGAAAGTGGCGTGCCCGACTCCGGGAAGCTGGAGAGCAGGTCTATCCGAGCGAGGATGCCCCCTACGATTCTCTCCGCTGCTGCGGGATTGTCCTTTTTGACGGCAATATAGCCCCAGATGTCGTCGAGATCTTGCAGAGCCAGCGGAGAGTAGACGACCTCGAAGCTATGCATGGCTTGCGGCCTTGCGGCGGAAGTGCTCGGCGACGTTGTCCGACGAGACCCATCCGCTCTCATCACCCGAGCTGCGTCCGCGCTCAAGCTCGGACATCAGCGTGCTGATGGCGCAAAATCGGTCGTAATCTTTCATGTCGAGCACAGCGTAGCAACCGTGCCCATTTTTGGTCAGAAACACCGGGGAGCCCTCGTGGACATCGGAGAGCACCTCGTTGTAATTGCGTAAATCGGAAACAGGTTTAATGGCAGGCATGTAAGGCTCCAATCGATGTACGGGAACTTACGATAAATTATACGAATAATATGCAGCACCCGCCAGCCAAAACACCCCCCACACAAAACAAGGCCCTGGCCAACCGGCCAGGGCCTCACCACTTTTCTTCAGCTTGCGAGAAAAGACCGTGCGCGTAGGAGCTCCCCGAGGGAGACGGGGTATTTCCTCCGCGCGCAGTTTCGCAGCGCAGCGAGAATGTTTGAGCACGGAGGAATTACCCCGCCCGCCCCCGGGACACCCTCCGTCAGTAACCGGTCCTACTCCAGCTCAAACGCACCCGTATACAGCTGGTAGTAATACCCGCGCTTGGCAATCAGCTCGTCATGGTTGCCAAGCTCGATAATCTGCCCGTTATCCAGCACGCAGATCAGGTCGGAGTTGCGTACGGTGCTCAAGCGGTGCGCGATCACAAACGTGGTCCTGCCCTCCATCAGCGCATCCATGCCGCGCTGCACCAATGCCTCGGTGCGGGTGTCGATGCTCGACGTGGCCTCGTCCAGAATCATCGCGGGCGGATCGGCCACGGCGGCGCGTGCAATGCTGATCAGCTGGCGCTGCCCCTGCGAAAGCCCGCTGCCGTCGCCCTCGAGTACGGTGCCGTAGCCGGCCGGTAGCATGCGGATAAACCCGTCGGCGTTGGCCAGGCGCGCTGCCTCGATGCACTGCTCGTCCGTGGCGCCAGGGCAGCCGTAGCGGATGTTGTCCATGACGGTACCGGTGAACAGATTCACGTCCTGCAGCACAACGCCCAGGCTCCGGCGCAGGTCGGCCCTGCAGATCTTGTTGATGTTGATGCCGTCGTAGCGGATCTTGCCGTCATCAATGTCGTAAAAGCGGTTGATAAGATTGGTGATCGTGGTCTTTCCGGCGCCCGTCGCGCCCACGAGCGCGATCTTCTGTCCGGGCTCGGCGTCGAGCTCGATATCGTGCAGCACGAGCTTTTGGGGTGCATAGCCAAAGCTCACGTGGTCGAGCAAGATGTGCCCCTTGAGCGGTACGAGCCCACTGTCGCCCTCGTGATGCGGGTTCTTCCAGGCCCAGCGTTCGGTTCGCTCGTTCGTTTCGACAAGCGCACCGTCCGCGCCCTCGCGCACGTTAACCAGCGTTACGTAACCGTCGTCGGACTCGGGCGCCTCGTCCATGAGCGTAAAGATGCGCCCGGCGCCCGCAATCGCAATGATGATCGAGTTGAGCTGGTTGGACACTTGCGCCACGGGGTTTATGAAGTTGCGCGAGAGCGTCAAGAAGGACGCGATGGCGCCAAGCGTGAGCGTGTCGAAACCAGTAAGTCCCAGGTTGGGCGTTCCTGCGATGGCCATGTAGCCACCGAGCACGGCCACCACCACATAGATCAGGTAGCCAAGTGCGTTCATCATGGGCATGATCGAATTGCCCATGCCCTGCGCGTTCGTCGCGGCCTTTGCCCAGGCACGGTTGAGCTTGTCCATTCCGATGCGCGCGGCATCCTCGTGACAAAAGACCTTGATGACCTTCTGCCCGCCGACCATCTCCTCGATGTAGCCGTTGAGCGCGCCGAGCGTATCTTGCTGCTCGATAGAAAACGCCCCGATGATTCCCGTGATGCGGCCCACGAACACGAGTATCGTCGCCATGAGCACACAGACCACCGCGGTGAGCCCCACGCTCACCCAAAGCATGCACACAAAGACTGCGACCAACGTGAACACCGAGCTCACAAGCTGCGAGAGCGACTGCGCGATCATCTGGCGCAGGGTGTCGGTATCGTTGGTGTAGAGGCTCATGATGTCGCCGTGCGCGTGCGTGTCGAAGTAGCGCAAGGGGAGTGTCTGCATGTGCGAGAACATGTCGTCGCGGATGCGTTTAAGCGTGCCCTGCGCCACGGTGACCATCGCGCAGTTGTAGACGAGCGTGGCCGCGACGCCCACCACATAGACAGCGCCGATGGTGATGAGCGCGTGCGCGAGCCCCGTCCATACGGGGGCGTCGGTCGCCAAAAGCGGGACGATGTAGTCGTCGATAAGTGTCTGCAAAAACATCGACGATGCGGCGCTCGCGACAGCAGAGACCAGAATGCACACGACGACGAGCGCGAGCTGTCCTCGGTAGCAGGACATATACGAGAGCAGACGCTTGACGGTTTCCATATCGAGCTGCATCGCGGGCATGTCGGCACCTGGTGCCGCTCCCTTCGCGGGACGTTTATTCTGCTTACTCATCCTCTGCCGTTCCCTTCTGCTGCGACTCAAAGATCTCGCGATAGATATCGCTCGTGCGCAAAAGCTCTTCGTGCGTGCCCACCGCGCTGATACGACCGTCGTCCATGACCACGATCTTGTCGGCGTGCATGACCGAGCTCACACGCTGTGCAATCACAATCTTGGTCGTGGTGGGCAGGTACTCGGCAAGACCCTGCTGGATCTTCGCGTCGGTCTTGGTGTCGACGGCGCTCGTCGAGTCGTCGAGCACGAGCACGCGCGGCTTGGCCACGAGCGCGCGGGCGATGCACAGGCGCTGCTTCTGTCCGCCCGAGACGTTGGTACCGCCCTGTTCGATCGCGGTTTGATAACCGTTGGGCATCTGGTCGATAAACTCGTTCGCGCAGGCGAGCTCGCAGGCACGCGCCAGCTCCGCATCGTTGGCCTCGGCGTCACCCCAGCGCAGATTCTCGGCGATGGTGCCGCTAAAGAGCTCGTTTTTCTGCAGCACCATGGCAACCTGGCCGCGCAGCGCATCGAGGTCGTAGTCGCGCACGTCGACGCCGCCCACGCGCACGGTGCCCGCGGTGACGTCATAGAGGCGGGCGATAAGGTTCACAAGGCTCGACTTGGACGAACCCGTGCCGCCGATGATGCCCACGACCTCGCCGCTCTTGATGGTGAGGTCTACGTTCTCGAGCACGTTTTTCTCGGCCTTGCTCGCGTAGGCAAAGCTGACGTGGTCAAACTCCACGGAGCCGTCCGCGACCTGCCTGACGGCGCGGCCGGGCTCGGGGCTCACGATGTCGCTCTGTTCGCAGAGCAGCTCAGCGATGCGTTTGGCCGAGCTCTGGGCGATTACGATGAGCGTAAAGACCATGGAGAGCATCATGAGTGCCATGAGGATCTGCGTGGCGTAGGTAAAGAGCGCGGTGAGCTGCCCTGTTGTGAGGCCGAGCGCGGCGTTGTTGCCCGAGGCCACGATGGCCTTGGCTCCGATCCAAGATATGAGGATCATGCATGCGTACATGCAGGCTTGCATGAGCGGCGTGTTGAGCGCAATGAGGCGCTCGCCGCGGGCGAAGTCCTTGTAGATGCGTTGGCTGATGGCCTCGAACTTGCCGATTTCGTGCTCCTCGCGGTTGAACGACTTGACTACGCGGATGCCCGCGACGTTTTCCTGCACCACGTTGTTGAGCGTGTCGTAGGTGGCGAAAACGCGGTTGAAGATGCTGCTTACGCGCCACATGATGAGTCCGAGTGCGATGGCGAGGATGGGGATCACGGCTAGGAACACCAACGAGATCTGCTGGTTGATGGTAAACGACACGACCCAGCAGAACGCGAGCATCACGGGGCCGCGCACGCCCATGCGGATGATCATCATGTAGGCGTTCTGCACGTTGGTGACGTCGGTGGTGACGCGTGTGACGATCGAGCCGGTAGAGAACTTGTCGATGTTGCCAAAAGAGAAAGTCTGCACGTTGTCGTACATATCGTCGCGCAGGTTGGCGGCGAAGCCCACCGAAGCGCGTGCGCCCATCCAAGCGCCGCTGGTGCCCACTCCAAATTCGAGAACGGCAAGGACGAGCAGGGCGATGCCAAGGCGCCAGACCTCGCCCATGTTGCCGGCTTGGATGCCGCGGTCGATGAGGTCGCTCATGACGAGCGGGATCGCGATCTCGAGTATCACCTCCAGGATCGAAAGCAGGATGGCGGTGACGGAGCTCTTGCGGTATTGCCGCAGGCTCCGTGCAAGCGTTCGTATCATGCATGTTCCTTTCTGTACGAATCGGGCTGAAATTACGTAGCAAGCTACGGAATAGGGTGTAAAGAAGCCCGCCGCAGGCGGATCGAATCCAGTGGGCGACGGGTGCTGGTGAGGCTATTGTTTGCAGACGTTGGCGTAGACCCGCCTGAGCATGCGGATGAGCTCTGCCTGCTCGCGCTCATCAAGGCCGGCGAGCAGTTCTCGATCGCGTTCGCGCATTGTGGCACGCATACGGTCGCCGGCATCGTGTGCCTTGTCCGTGAGCTCAACGACCTTATTGCGTCGGTCATCCTCGGCTACCCAGGTGCGCACAAAGCCGTTTTTCTCGAGCCGGCTCACGAGACCCGAGACCGTTGGGTGGGAAACCTTGAGGTTAGCTTCGATCTCTTTTTGGAGCGCTCGGCCCGCATGCTCAATGAGGTAGACGATCACCTGGCTTTGCGCAAAGGTGAGCCCTTGCTCCTTGAGGTCCGCATCGGCAGACGCCTGCATGCGCTCGTTGATCACCTTAAACAGGGGTCCAACAGCATCTTCGGGAACCATTCCAGCCACCATCCTTTCTGTAGCATGTTACGTTTATACCACAACCAGAAGCATGCGACACATTCTTCACGAAACGCAACGCCTCCACACAAAACGAGCCCCTGGCCAACTGGCCAGGGGCTCACCAACTTTAATTTCGTTTTAAGTGACGGGCGATTGCGTGCAGGGGGTCTCCCAGGCGGGCCGGGGTGTAACCTCCGCGCGCAGTTTCGCAGCGAAGCGAGAATGTTTGAGCACGGAGGTTACACCCCGGCCCGCCTGGGAGACCCCCGTGGAACAAACCTGTCTACTCCAGCTCAAACGCGCCGGTGTACAGCTGGTAGTAGTACCCGCGCTTGGCAATCAGCTCGTCATGGTTGCCGCGCTCGATGATGCGGCCGTGGTCCAGACAGATAATCGCGTCGGAGTTGCGCACGGTGGAGAGACGGTGCGCGATGACAAACGTCGTGCGGCCCTCCATGAGCTTGTCCATGCCCTCCTGCACGATGGCCTCGGTGCGGGTGTCGATGGAGCTCGTGGCCTCGTCCAGGATCATCGCCGGCGGATCGGCGACGGCGGCGCGGGCGATCGAAATCAGCTGACGCTGGCCCTGCGACAGCTGAGCGCCGTTGCCGGTGAGCATGGTGTCGTAGCCGTCGGGCAGGCGGGTGATAAAGTCGTCGGCTCCGGCGAGCTTTGCCGCCGCGATGCATTCCTCGTCGGTGGCGTCCAGGTTGCCGTAGCGGATGTTATCCATCACGGTGCCGGTGAACAGGTTCACGTCCTGCAGCACGACGCCCAGCGAGCGGCGCAGATCGGCCTTGCGGATTTTGTTGACGTTGATGCCGTCGTAGCGAATCTTGCCGTCGGCGATGTCATAGAAACGGTTGATGAGGTTGGTGATGGTCGTCTTGCCGGCACCGGTGGCGCCGACAAATGCGACCTTCTGGCCCGGCTTGGCGTATACGGACACGCCGTGCAGCACCTCGTGGTCGGGCGTGTAGCCAAAGTCGACGTTGTCCATGACCAGGTCGCCGCGCAGCGGCACGTACTCGATCTCGCCGGTTGCGCGGTGCGGATGTTTCCACGCCCACATGCCGGTGTGGTGGTCAGCCTCCTCGAGCTGCCAGGTGTCGGGGTTGACCTGCGCGTTGACGAGTGTCACGTAGCCTTCGTCGGCCTCGGGCTTCTCGTCGATGAGCTCAAAGATGCGGTCGGCGCCGGCGAGGCCCATGACCACGGCGTTGATCTGCTGCGAGATCTGACCGATCTGTCCGCAGAACTGCTTGGTCATGTTGAGGAACGGCACCACGACGGCGATGGACAGCGCCATGCCCGAGATGCTCAGGTTGGGCACGCCTAGCGCCAGGAAAATGCCGCCTGCCAGTGCGACCAGCACGTAGAGCAGGTTTCCCAGGTTCATAAGGATGGGCATGAGGATATTGGCGTACATGTTGGCCTTCTGCGAGACCTCGAAGAGCTTTTCGTTGCGCTCGTCAAAATCGGCCTCGGCGGCAGACTCGTGGCAGAATGCCTTGACGACCTTCTGGCCGTTCATGACTTCCTCGATATGGCCCTCGACAACGCCGAGCTCGGTCTGCTGCGCAATAAAGAAGCGCGCGGAGTTGGAGCCGAGCAGCTTGGTCATAAAGGTCATAAAGGCGACGCCGGCCACAATGACCAGGCACATCCACACGCTGTAGTACAGCATGATAAAGAACACCGTGACGATGACGATGGTCGTCATGAGCAGGTTGGGCAGCGACTGGCTGATCATCTGGCGCAGCGTGTCGATGTCGTTGGTGTAGTGGCTCATGATGTCGCCGCGCTGGTGCGTGTCGAAGTAGCGAATCGGCAGGTCCTGCATGCGGTTGAACATCTTCTCGCGCAGCTTCTCGAGCGAGCCCTGCGTGACGATGGCCATGGCGCGGTTCCAGAACAGCGAGGACAGGATGCCGACGCCGTAGATGCAGGCGAGGGTGGTCACAAGCTTCAGAATCTTGGGCTGCGCGGTCGTCCAGTCGCCCGACTGCCACGAGTCGCTAATAATCTGCAGGGCGCTCTGAAGGAAGGTCGCACCGATGGAGTTGATGATGGCGCAGAGCACCACGCCGACGACGACGAGGGGCAAAAGCACGGGGTAGAAGCCAAAGAGCGTCTTGATGAGGCGCGACATGGTGCCGCCCTTGCGGTTGAGCGCGCGCTCGGCGGTCGTTGCCTTACTCATGTGCCTCGCCTCCTTCCTGGGTCTGAGCTTGCGTTGCGGATGCCTCGGTGTCGGCCTCGACGGCCCCTTCGCCCTCGGCAGACATCTTGTTTTGCGAGGTGAAGGTCTCGCGGTAGATCTCGCTCGTCTTGAGAAGCTCGTCATGGTTGCCGATCTGAGCGATGCGGCCGCCCTCCATGACGATGATGCGGTCTGCGTCCTGCACGGAGCTGATGCGCTGGGCGATGATGAGCTTGGTCGTGTTAGGCAGATAGCTTGCCAGCCCTGCGCGAATCTTGGCGTCGGTCTTGGTGTCGACGGCGCTGGTGGAGTCGTCCAGGATCAAGATCTTGGGGCGACGCAGCAGGGCACGCGCAATGCACAGGCGCTGCTTCTGACCGCCGGAAACATTGGAGCCGCCCTGCTCGATCCAGGTGTCGTAGCCATTGGGGAAGCCGTCGACAAACTCATCGGCGCAGGCCAGATGCGCCGCCTCGCGGACCTCCTCGTCGGTGGCGTTCGGGTCGCCCCAGCGCAGGTTCTCGGCAATGGTGCCGCTAAACAGCACGTTTTTCTGCAGCACCATGGCGACCTGGTGGCGCAGTGCGTCCAGGTCGTAGTCGCGCACGTCCGTGCCGCCCACGCGCACGGTGCCCTCGGTGGCGTCGTACAGGCGGGCGATGAGGTTTACAAGCGTGGACTTGGCCGAGCCAGTGCCGCCGATGATGCCGATGGTCTCGCCGCTCTTAATGTGCAGGTCGATATCGTCGAGCGCCTGGCGCTTCGCATGCGCGGAATACTTAAAGCTCACGTGGTCAAAGTCGATGGAACCGTCGGCGACCTCGAGCACGGGCTCGGCGGGATCGGCGATCGTGGGCTCGGCGGCCAACACCTCGGTAATGCGGTGCGCCGATTCGTCGGCCATGGTCACCATGACAAAGATCATCGACAGCTGCATCAGGCTCATGAGGACCTGGAAACCATAGGTAAAGATCGAGGAGAGCTGGCCCACGTCGAACAGCGTGCCCTGGCTCGTGATGATGAGCTTGGAGCCCAGGTAGATGATGACGACAAACGCGCCGTTGACGCAGATGTTCATCATGGGGTTGTTAAAGGCCAGCAGCTTCTCGGCGCGGGTGAAGTCCATCTGGACGTCGCGTGCGGCGGTCGCGAACTTCTCCTTCTCAAAGTCTTCGCGCACATAGCTCTTGACCACGCGCATGCCGGTGACGTTTTCCTCGACGGACTCGTTAAGGGCGTCGTACTTATGGAACACGCGCGAGAAGATGGGGCGCACCTTAAAGATGATAAAGAACAGTCCAAAGCCCAGCAGCGGAATGATGACCAGGTAGACCATGGCGACGCTGCCGCCCATGATAAACGCCATGGTAAAGGCGAAGATCAATACCAGCGGCGCGCGCACGGCGATACGGATGATCATCATAAAGGCCTGCTGCACGTTGTTGATGTCGGTGGTCAGGCGCGTGACGAGCGAGGAGCTCGAGAACTCATCGATGTTGGCAAAGCTGAACGTCTGGATCTTGTAGAACAGGTCGTGACGCAGGTTCTTGGCGAACCCGCAGCTCGCATGGCTGCAGGTGACGCCGGCCGCGGCGCCAAAAGCAAGTGACGTCAGCGCGATGAGCACCAAAAAGCCTGCAGTGGGAAGCATCTCGGCTACGGTGGCGCCGTCTTTGATGGCGTCGATCAGGTTGGCGGTGATAAATGGAATCAGCATCTCGCAGAGCACCTCGCCAAGCACGAGCAACGGCGTGGCAACGGTGACTTTCATATAGTCGCGGATGCTGCCCATGAGGGTTTTAATCATCCAGTTCCTCCCAGGTTACGCGGATTTTATCGAGCATTTCGGCGAGGTCCTCGCGTTCGTCGTGGGTGAGCGCGCTAAAGGCCTGTTTTCTAAAGCGGATGCGGGCCGCCTGGTCGATGCGGGCGTTTTCCCGGCCGGTTTCGGTCAGGCGAATGGTGAGTTGCCGTCGATCCTTGGGGTTACGGCTGCGTTCAATGAGGCCGTTGACCTCGAGCTTGGACAGGATTTCGGAAAGCGACCCCGGCTTGAGGTCAAAGTGCATGCCGAGTTCCTGCTGCGACATCTCGCCGTCGGGCTGTTTGGCCAGCAGGCAGATAATGGGCGCCTTGCCGGACACGCCTCCGCCATGAAAATGCATGTAATGGCCGCAAAAGCCCAGGCCGCTCAGGATGCGCTTGGCGAGTTTGTCTTCAGCGCTGACCGCTTCGGGTATGTCTACCGGTTGCGACGGGTCACCGCCGGGCTCATGCGGAAGGACGAGTGGTTCAACACACATATCTAAGCTTCGCTCCTCTCTTTAGTTAGGTAGTGGAATTGTTTTGTGCCTAACCAATTTAGGAGCGTGAGAAATCAATGTCAAGGTACCAAACTTATTAAGTTACGGCGTTTTGCCAAACGCCGTAACCGCTCGACGCTGCAAACGCTCCTAAGCGGCAATCTGGCGTTCAATCGTCGGGCATGGCCACAAGGCCTATGCCCTCCTCTTTCACGCCACCTTGCTCGCTTAGGAACGTTTTCGCTGTCCGTCCTCAACCTGTGATTCCGCCACGGTCCGTTTCGGTGCATGTAATCCCTTGGGGACGGAGGAAAAGGGATCATTTTCCGAAACCTTTCCGCAACAATGCGCTCTTCGCGACCCTAGCGATCGTTCACAACGCCTCCTGCGCTACACTTAGTCGCACTGTGGCGCTACTGCGCCGCGCCCGACTCAAGGGGGACACTCATGAAGAATACTCAGCTGCTGCTGATTAACGATATGTGCGGCTACGGCAAGGTCGCGCTTTCCGCCATGCTGCCGGTGCTGTCGCACATGGGCTACCGTATCCATAACCTGCCGACGGCGCTCGTTTCCGATACGCTCAACTACCCCAAGTTCTACATCCACGACACCACCGAGTACGTGCGCCAAAGCCTCGCCATCTGGGAGGAGCTCGGCTTTGAGTTCGACGCCATCTCGACCGGCTTTATCGTGACCGAGGAAGAGACGCGCATCATCTCGGACTTTTGCCACCGCCGTGCTCAAAAGGGCACCAAGGTGTTCGTCGATCCCATCATGGGCGATAACGGCAAGCTCTATGCCGGCGTGCCCGAGTCTACGATTGGCCTTATGCGGCATCTGTTGGAGTGCGCAGACTACGCGGTGCCCAACTATACCGAGGCGTGCCTGCTTACCGATACGCCTATCGCCGAGCAAATTACGCCCGACGAGGCCCGCGCCCTTGTGGACGCCGTGCGTGAGCTGGGTGCCAAGTCTGTGGTCATTACGAGCGCCGTAGTCAATGGCACGAACGCGGTTATCGGTTACGACCATGTGGCGGGGGAGTACTTTACGATTCCCTTTGAGCTCATTCCGGTTTATTTCCCGGGCACGGGCGACACGTTCTCGGCGGTGCTCGTCGGCCGCGTGATGGCCGGTTGGAGTCTGCAGCGCGCGACGGCCGATGCCATGCGTGTGGTGGCTGAGCTTATCGAGCGCAATGCCGACCAAGAGGACAAGTCCGCCGGCCTGCCCATCGAGGCCTGCCTGGATGTGATTGACCATGAGTAATGCTGGCGAGGGCGGCATCAAGCCTGCGGGCGAGAACAAGCCGCTCGGCGCGCCGCGTGGCAAGCGTCCGCGTATCCGCGTGAGCTGCGTGGACCAGCTGGGTGCGTGCCGCTGCCACCATGGTCACAAGCCGGGCGACGTCTTCGACTTCGACCGCGATCGCGGCAAGATGTGCGCCATGGCCTGCCATGTGGGCTTTCCCTATATCGATATCCTGCGCTATGGCGGAACCGTGCCTGGCAACGAGCCCGGCACGGCAAAGTTCTGCTGCCCCGAAGTCGATACACTGAACGTCTGGCTTGCCGAGATCGTTGACGAATAGTCGAGCGTGGATTTTCTCCCGCCGAGATGATGAGCGTGGATAATCTCCCGTTTAGAGCGCCGTTTCGCGCTCGAAGTGGGAGATTGTCCACGCTCAATTTGTATGCGGGAGAAAATCCACGCTCGTTTTATACCGATGGCGTGGCCCGTATATTCGCGCCGCTCGAGCGCCTACAGCTGCTCGAGCATGGCCGTGCAGCCGGCGAGCACATCGCGGTAGGTGGCATCAAAGTTGCCGGTATACCAGGGGTCGGCCACGTCGCCGGGGCGATCGGTCCAATCGAGCAGGCGCGAGATCTTGCCGTCGGGGTCGTCGCCAAAGATGCGACGCAGGCCACGGGCGTTCTCGGCATCCATATAGACAATGTGGTCCCAGTCGCCATACTCCGCGCGACGCACCTGACGTGCGCGATGTGAGACGACGGGAATCCCAACCTCGCGTAGCTTGGCAACGGTGCCGTGGTGTGGCGGGTTGCCGATCTCCTCGGTCGAAGTCGCGGCGGAATCGATGACAAACTCGCCCGCGCGCCCAGCGCGGTGCACCAACTCGGTAAACACCGACTCGGCCATCGTCGAGCGGCAGATGTTCCCATGACAGATAAACAGTACGCGTTGCATGAGCGGTTTCCTTTCGATCGCCATCATCGAGTTCGAGTATCGCATCTACGACTACGCCCTCGTCCGCTTGCGCTCCCAACGTGCCAGTTTAATCGTCACCAGCGTGAGCGCCCAGGCCACAAGCGAGAACGCGGCTCCCACGGCGCCCACGTACGCAATGCCAATGCTGCTTACCACGGCGCCGCCCACTGCGGTGCCAAACGAGATGCCGACGTTAAACGCCATGGGCTCAACCGAACTTGCGAGTACCATCGACTTGGGATGGCGGCTGCGTGCCACGTCCATAAAGTGCGTGATGCACGACACCGAGAACAGGTACATGAGCATCGCCAGGCTAAAGACAAAGACCAGCGCGAGCGGCATGGTGCCGCCCGCGGCAAACAGCCCGAGTAACGCCGCAGCCTGCAGCACAAACGTCACAAGCAGCGCCTTCATGCCAAAGCGCGCATCGATCCATCCGCCCAGGATGTTCGAGATCAGGCAGAACACGCCGTAGGCCATAAGCGTGGTACTGGCTTCGACCGTGCCCATGCCCAGCACCTGCTCAAGATAAGGCGTCACGTAGCCGTAGAAAACGTAGACCGACCCTACGCCAAACAAAAAGATGAGCATGCCGGTGATGATGCTCGGCTCGCGTAGAAGCCCCGCCTGCTCGCGGAAGGTGGCAGGCTCGTCGGTTTGCCCAGCGCGCGGCATAAACGCCACGAGCGCTCCGCAGATCAAAACGGCAAAGGCGAGCGTGCCGTACATGGCCACGTGCCAATCGAGCGTGTCGGCCACAAACTTGCCGATCGAAGTGACAAAGACCATTGCCACGGAAAACGCACCATATACCACCGAGATGGCGAGTGAGGTCTGCTGCGGGGACAGCAGCTCGGGGATGTACGTCACGCCCACGGCGAGCAGTGCGCCCGAGACGGAGCCCAGGACAATGCGCGAGATAAACAGCACCTGGAAGTTGGGCGCCAACGCCATGACCAGGTTGCCGAGCACAAAGACGATGCTGTAGCACACGAGCAGCTGGTAGCGGCGGAATCGCCCCGTGCTGAGCGCAAGCACCGGCGTGGCGATAGCGTAGACGAGCGCGAACACGCTGATGAGCTGGCCCGCGGTGGCGAGTGATACGCCGAGTTCCGTTGCCAAGTCGCTCTCGATGCCGATGACCACGAACTCGGAGCAGCCGAGCGAGAATCCCAACAGCACGAGCAGCGCCAGGCAGAGCTTGGTGCGCGCGGGGGAGAGCGCGGCGGCGGTTGACTTGCTTTTAGGCGTGGTTGCGGCGGTCAAGGTTGTCACTCCAATGTCGCATGGATAAGCGGGATTCAATCCCTGCAACTCTAACAGAATGTGACAAAGAGACAGTCCCTTTGTCACATTGCGCTGCCAGCCAGTCGTCCAAACCATCACAACATTTGGCGAAAATCTCGAAATCGAGGAAAAGCGTCGAATGTTGTGACGGTTTTCCTGTCTGTGCCGGCGAGCTCCAGCGCCGTCTGGGGGTATAAGGCTAGCAAGTGTTTATTTGCGAGGCCTAAGGGGCGCCCCGTATGGATATCGATAACTTTGAATGGTGGTATAGCGAGGGCGAGGCTCCGGACGAGGAGTGGGACGAGCCCGCGCCGCGTGACGTGTCGAGTGACGAGGACGAGACCGGCAACGATGCCGCTGTCGAGTCTGACGCCGCCTCCGACTCCGCCGAACCCCTTACCTTTGAACGGGCCTGGGCCCAGGCCGAGGCCGATGAGGCTAAGGCCGATGCCACGGCCACGCTGGGTGAGCCGGCCGACATGTCCATCTCGCCGGCGAAGACCCCACAACCGCGCCATAACATCGACCCCGGCAGCACGGCATCCTTCAGCATACTCGACGTGCCCGCGCAGGGTGCCCGGGCGCCTGCGCCCACGCATCGCCCCAACCTAGCTCGCGAGGAAGATGCTGGCCGCCGCTCGCCACTCGGCCCCATCCTCATCGCCTTCATGGCCGGCGTCATCGCTTGCTCGGCGATCGGAAATGTCTGGAGCCATGTGGAGCAACAGCGCAAAGATGCCGCCAAGGTCGAGATGTCTGTCGAACAATCGCTCAGCCGCACGCGCTCGGTACATGTGTCGGTCGAGGTCAAGGACGGCGCGACGTGGGACACCGCCCGCGGCGACAGCCAGATGCTCATCCACATCGTGGGCCGCACACTCAGGGGGCAGGCGATTGACGAGTATCAATATGTCAACTCCGCTGGCGACGGCATCGAACTCAAGCCCGGCGACTACGAGCTCACGGTCGACGAGCCGCCCGTCGCCACCGATGGCACGCGCTTCCGCGCCTCAAAGCGTATGGTTCCCGTGAGCTTTAACTCGCAGGCGCCCGATACGGTCGACAGCACGCCGCAGGGCGGGTTCGACCTTTACGCAATCGCTCAAT
This sequence comes from uncultured Collinsella sp., assembly GCA_900544725.1. GTDB lineage: Bacteria > Actinomycetota > Coriobacteriia > Coriobacteriales > Coriobacteriaceae > Collinsella. The sequence continues at coordinate 1,017 of UQWK01000018.1, read as the reverse complement.
AACTGCGCCTGCCGCTTCTCCTTGCCGCCAAGAGTGGCACAATAGCCCTCGACACTATTGTTTACTTTTGGAGGAAGTAGCATGTCCACCGTCACCACCATCAAGCGCGGCGGCCTCACCGCGGCCATCGATTCCATGGGAGCCCAGCTCACGAGCCTTGCCCTCGACGGCAACGAGTATCTGTGGCAGGGCGACCCCGCCTTTTGGGGCAAGCACGCGCCTATCCTGTTCCCCATCGTGGGATCGCTGCGCAACAACACGGCGACGTCTGCAGCCGGCACCTGCGAGATGCCGCGCCACGGACTCGCGCGCATCGTCGAGCACAAGCTGGTCGAGGTTTCGGAGGACGGCTCCTCGGTAACTTACGAGATCACCGACACGCCCGAGTCGCTCAAGGCTTTCCCCTTCCACTTTAAACTCAACATGACCTATGCTCTAACCGGAGACGCCACGCTCACGCAGACCTTTGCCGTCACCAACACCGGCGACGTGGACCTGCCGTTCTCGGTGGGCGGCCACCCTGCATTTAACGTGCCCGCCCCCGGTGCCGAGGACGAGACGTTCGAGGATTACGAGCTGGCATTTACCGAGGCTTGGACCAACGAGGCTCCCATCATCACGCCCGATGGCCTCATGACGTTCGAGGGCAGCTACAAGGCGCCCAATAACGCTGACGTGCTGCCCATCACGCACCGTAGCTTCGATAACGATGCCATCATGTTCACCGATACTCCGGGCTCCACGCTCACGCTGCGCGGCCGCAAGTCGGGCCATGGTGTCAAGATCGACTTTGAGGGCTTTAAGTACATCGGCGTGTGGTCTGCCGCCAACGACGCCCCGTTTGTGGCGCTCGAGCCTTGGACCGGTCACACCACAATGGACACCGAGGACGACGTTTTTGAGCACAAGGTCAACACCATCACCTTGGCTCCCGGCGCTACCGATAAACGTAGCTTTAGCGTCACACTGCTCTAGAGGTTCCGCCGTTCTAACGAACGGCGGACCGGTCGACGCTGC
>UQWK01000017.1 GCA_900544725.1 uncultured Collinsella sp. | reverse complement strand
TAAATTCTTATTTGTTTAACTAAGCCGTGTATACCATACTCACCAATGAAAGAACGCCCTGATATAGCGTAATTTGCTGTTTTCCTGCGTACGTGCGTACACACTCCACAGGAATTCTAAGGGGCCTGCCCCCTTAGCACGCGGACTTTGGAACAAAGTCTAGTGTGTTACGCCTTGCCAGAGGTGTACAGGCTCCCGGTACGCACGTACGCAGCAATTGCCATCAATGCGTCATATGGGTGGCGATCAAGTTCGCACAAACCGACCTTGATCCCGCAAAATAAAAGGCAGGATACCATCACCACGATGATACCCTGCCTCTGTTCGTTCCTGTTTACCGTTCCGAGTAGTCCTTCCGCAGAATTTCCGATAAACAAAAAACGTACCCGAACCCTTTCTCGTAAAGAATCTGGTTCGAGTACGAACTGAATGCTGGAGCAATAAAAAACCACCAGAAAGGTCCCCTTTGTGGTGGTTTTGGGCCAGTCCTAGAGCGTGTGGCCGTAGGTGTTGGCAGCCTTGATGGCGGTGGCGAACTTTTCGTCGGTGAAGGGCTCGGGGTTTCCCTGCTTCCACTCGTTGGTGGCGTGCGCATACTCGCACAGGGCGGGGATATCGGACTCGGAAAGCCCGACCTGCTCAAGCGTCACGGGCAGCCCCATCTCCTTGTTAAAGGCTGCGTAGCGCTCAAGGTTCTCGGTATCGCCCGTGTAGGCAAACAGCACCAGCACGCCCAGGCTCACGACCTCGCCATGCAGGTAGGTGCCCTCGCGCGGAATGCTGCAGGTGGCGTTGTAGAACGCATGCGCCACGCTCGAGTTGTAGTAGTAATCGTTTTGGTTGGTCAGGTTGGAGACGTAGCCCGTGTTGACCACGATATCGAGCGCGATCTGCTTGACGGCTTCGGTCGACAGGTTCTGGCGAACGTCCTCAAGACCCTGCACGCCATAGGTAAACAGCGGCTCGGAGCAGGTGTGTGCGAGCGCCAGGCCAAGACCTGCGGTGTGCTCCAGGTTGCCGGCGCTCGTGGCGTACTCGACCTCGGGCTGTTTGGACAGGGCATCGCCCACGCCCGCCCAGAAGTACTCCGCCGGAGCCTCGGCGATGATCTTGGGGTTGATGAAGATGTGCGCGGGGCGGTTGGGGTACGAATAGCCCTCGAGCGAGCCGTCGTCGTTGTAGACAACGGCAATGGCGGTCGCGGCCGAGCAGTTGGAGCAGATCGTCGGTACCGTAAAGACGATCTTCTTGAGCTCGATGGCCGCCGTCTTGACGGTGTCGAGCGCTTTGCCGCCGCCGCATGCGATGAGCACATCGGCCTCTCGGCAGGCGGGGGAGTTAACAAGCTTGGCGATATTGGCACGCGTGCTGTTGGTGCCGTAGACGCGTGTCTCCAGAATCTCGATGTCGGTGCCCTCCAGTGCCGCTTCGATACTGGGAAGCGCCGCGGCCAGTGCTCGTTTACCGCCGATAATCGCGACCTTGGCCGCTCCGTACTCGTCCAGCGCGCCGGGCAGCTCGTCAAAGCAGTCCTCGCCGACGGTGTAGTCGCTCATTCCAATTGTGCGCATAGCAGCCTTCTTTCGTTCGATAAAGTGCTTTCAGGTATTTTGCTCCAAGAGAAGATCCACAGCCGCGAGAAATTTCGAACGTATAAAACCAGTGTTGAGGGTTTTTCGCCGGCGCGGAACGTGCTAGCATACTCCGCATAAGCGTTGATGGGGACGAGTAGTCGGCCGTCCGCATGCTACAGAGAGCGGGGAGCGCTGAGAACCCGTGCATGCGACTGATGAAAATCACCCCGGAGCTGCGGTCCCAACGGACGTGCCGCGCAGGTTCGTCTTAGTAGACATCGCCGAGATGGCCGTCGATACAGGCCAGCCGAGTAACGGATGCGAGCGCGCGAATACGCGGGCGAGGGCATCTAAGCTGGGTGGTTAAGCGAAGAGCTTTTACGGGCAGACTGCCTGTTTTGTGGCGCTTCGTCCCAGCTTGTAGGGACGGGCGCTTTTTTGGTGCCCAGAGGGCGTGCGCGCCCACGACATGAAAGGGGTACCGTGGCAAACGAGTACAAGCAGACGATGAATCTGCCCAAAACCGGATTTCCCATGCGTGCCGGTCTTTCCAAGTCCGAGCCCAAGCGACTCAAGGACTGGCAGGACAACAAGGTCTACGAGCAAGTTCTAAAGAAGAACGAGGGTCACAAGAAGTTCGTGCTGCACGACGGCCCTCCGTACGCCAACGGCCCGATCCACATCGGCCACGCCATGAACAAGATCTCCAAGGACATGATCAACCGTTACTGGATGATGCAGGGCTATGAGGTTCCCTATGTCCCCGGTTGGGACTGCCACGGTCAGCCGATCGAGCACAAGGTCGAGGAGAAGCTCGGCACCGAGAAGTTCAACCAGACCTCCACGGCTAAGATCCGCGAGCTTTGCAACAAGTTCGCTGTCGAGAACATCGAGCTCCAGAAGGCTGGCTTCCGTCGCCTTGGCGTGCTTGGCGACTGGGACAACCCGTATCTGACGCTCTATCACCAGCATGACGCCGCCGACATTGAGGTCTTCAAGGCCATGTTCGATAAGGGCATGATCTATCGCGGTCATAAGCCCGTCCACTGGTGCAAGCACTGCCACACCGCACTCGCCGAGGCTGAGATCGAGTACTCCGACGAGACGAGCCCGTCCATCTTCGTGCGCTTTGAGATGACCTCCAAGCCCGCCGGCCTCGAGAACTTCGACGGCCCGGTCGACTTTATCATCTGGACGACCACGCCGTGGACCATCCCCTCCGACCAGGCAGTTTCCCTCAAGCCCGGTGCCGCCTACGTCGCTGTTGAGCACGACGGCCGCGCCGAGGTCATGCTCGAGGACCTGGCTCCCAAGTGCTGCGAGGAGTTTGGCTGGGAGTACACCCCGGTCATGGTCGACGGCAAGCCCTATGTGGTTCCCGCCGAGACCTTCCACCACATCCACTACAAGCAGCCGATCTTTGACGGTGTCGAGGGCGTGGCGCTGCTGGCCGATTATGTCGGTGTCGACGACGGTACCGGTATCGTCCACAACTCGCCCGGCCACGGCGTCGACGACTACTTTGCCTGCCTCAAGGAGGGCATCACCGACATCTGCATGCCGGTCGATGACGACGGCAAGTTCTACACCGGTGAGGAGTTTGGCACCGGTGGCCCCTTCAGCGGTATGGACACCGACGAGGCCAACCCGCACATCATCGAGTTCCTGCGCGAGCGCGGCACCCTCGTCCTCGAGAAGAAGATCACGCACAGCTATCCGCACTGCTGGCGCTGCAAGCACCCGGTGCTCTTCCGTGCTACCGACCAGTGGTTTGTCTCGATGGACAAGACCGGTTTGCGCGAGCAGGCTGGCAAAGAGGTCCGCGAGAACGTCAAGTGGTATCCGGCCCACGCGGCAAACCGCATTGGCGCCATGGTCGAGCAGCGCCCCGACTGGTGCATCAGCCGTCAGCGCAACTGGGGCGTGCCCATCCCCAGCTACACCTGCGCCGACTGCGGCGAGAAGGTCATGAACGACGCCACGCTCGACGCCGTCATCAAGCTCTTCCACGAGAAGGGCTCCGACGCTTGGTTCACCGACGCTCCCGAGAGCTACCTGGGCGAGGCCTGCGTCTGCCCCAAGTGCGGCGGCCATCACCTCAAGGCCGATAAGGACATCCTCGACGTGTGGTGGGATTCCGGCGTCTCCTGGAAGGCCGTCTGCGAGTATCGCCCTGAGCTTGAGTACCCGGCGGATGTGTACCTCGAGGGCTCCGACCAGCATCGTGGTTGGTTCCAGAGCTCGCTGCTCACCTCGGTGGGTGCCAACGGCCACGCCCCGTACAAGGCAGTCGTCTCGCAGGGCTTCACCCTCGACGGCCAGGGCCGCAAGATGTCCAAGTCGCTCGGTAACGTCATCGACCCCAACAAGGTCTGTGACGAGATGGGCGCCGACATCATCCGTCTGTGGGTTGCCTCCGTCGACACCAGCTCTGACGTGTCCATCGACCACGAGATTCTTGCTCGTACGTCCGATGCCTACCGTCGTTTCCGCAACACGCTGCGCTTCCTGCTCTCCGAGCTCGAGGGCCAGTTTGAGCCCGAGACCGACGGCGTCGCCTTTGCCGACCTGCTGCCGCTCGACAAGCTCATGGTTGCCCGTCTGACCCAGGTCCAGGCCGAGGTCGACGATGCCTACGCCAGCTATGAGTTCCCGCGTGCCTACCGCGCGCTCTACGACTTCGTGGTCACCGAGCTTTCCAACGTGTACCTCGATGCCCTGAAGGACCGTCTGTACTGCGACAAGCCCGGCTCGCTCGAGCGCCGCAGCGCCCAGACCGTGCTGGCTGAGCTCTTCTCGATGCTCATGCGCGACTTGCAGCCGATCCTGTCTTACACGGTCGACGAGGCCATGGCCTATGCGCCCGCCGGCTGCGTCGATCACCAGAAGTACGCAGCGCTGCTCGATTGGTACAAGTCGCCCATCACGGTCGACGAGGCCAACGAGTTTGAGGGCGTGCTCGAGGCTTCGCTCGAGCTCCGTAGCGCCGTGACCAAGGCCCTTGAGGATGCCCGCTCCGTCGGCACCTTCACCAAGAGCCAGCAGGTCCGCGTTAAGGCGGTCGTTCCCGCCGAGATGTACGCGCTGCTGACCGGCGACAAGGCCGTCGACCTGGCCGAGTTCTACATCGTCTCCGATGTTGAGCTGACCCAGGGCGAGGAGCTTTCCGTCGCCATCGATGCTGCCGAGGGTGAGTGCTGCGACCGTTGCTGGAACTACCGCACTACCGTCGGCGAGTACAACGGCCACGCGCACATCTGCAAGCGCTGCGCTGACGCGCTGAACTAGTCGTTGGGGACGTTCTTAAACGACTAGTCAAACAAGAACGTCCCGAATGACTACCTGTGTCACATTCAAGCGGCATTCTGTTTTTCGGAATGCCGCTTTCTTTTTATGCTGGTTATTTATCTGGCGTTAGCGAATATGTCGTGCGCTCTGCGTGTGGCAATATAAGATGGTTACTTGTATTAAACGTAATCTGAGCTTTTGAAGGTAGGGGATTGATTTGGGTCGTACTGGGGATATGACGCCGCCTTTGCGTTGGCGGTTGGGCGTTGCTGGTGGGGTGGTGCTGGTTGTGCTGCTTGTTGACCAGCTGACCAAGCTTGCGGTTCGTGCCGTGGGCGATGCACTGCATGTGACCGTCATCCCCGGCGTGATCGACTTCCTGTTTGTCCGCAATATCGGCGCTGCCTTTAGCATGGGCGAGGGGCATGGCATCGCGTTTGCCGTGCTGGCGCTGGCGGTCATTGTCGCTATTGCCGTGTACCTCGTTCGTGCACCCCAGCTCGCCCATCTTGAGGTTGTGGGCATGGCGATGGTTGCGGGCGGTGCTATCGGCAACGCTATCGATCGTTTGGCCTTTGGCTTTGTGACCGATTTTATTGCCACCACCTTCATCGACTTTCCCGTCTTCAATGTGGCCGATATCGGCATTACGGTCGGTGTTGTGCTGGCGCTTATCGGTTACATGTTCTTGAGTCCCGCCGCTCGCGAGGTCGATGCGACTGCTGAGCTCAATGCCCGTGATGAGGCCCGCGCTAAGCGCAAAGCCAAGCAGCGTGGGGAGCGTGCCCGCAAGATTCGCGAAAGGAATGAGCGTTAATGGCCGACATCCATATTCTTGTTGCCGACGATTGCTCTGGCCAGCGTCTCGACGCCTTTCTGGGTGCCAACGACGGCTGCCCCACGCGCTCTGCCTGCGCGCATCTGATCGAGGGCGGCGCCGTAATCGTGAACGGCGAGACCTGTCTGTCAAAAAAGTATGCCGTACGCGCCGGTGACCGCATCTCGGTCGACCTGCCCGAGCCGCACGATCCCACCGATGTGATTCCCGAGGCCATCCCGCTCGACATTCGCTATGAGGACGACTATCTCATTGTGCTCTCCAAGCAGCGCGGGCTGGTGTGCCATCCCGCCCACGGCCACGAGAGCGGCACGCTTGCGAACGCCTTGGTCTACCACTGCGGTATCGATCATCTTGGTACCGTGCAGGGTGAGGACCGCCCCGGCATCGTGCATCGCCTGGATCGCGATACCTCGGGCCTTATGCTCGCGGCAAAAGACGACGACACCCAGCGCGCGCTCCAGAATCTCATCCGCACGCGCACGCTCGACCGCCGCTACATTACGCTCGTCCACGGCCACATCGCCATGGACGAGGGCACCATCAATACCGGTATCGCCCGTTCTACGCGCGACCGCGTCAAGATGGCGGTTTCGGACGACCCCTTTGCCCGTCAGGCCATTACGACCTTTAAAGTCCTCGAGCGCTTTGATTCCACGCGCTTTGACGATGGTTATACGCTCGTTGAGTGCCATCTGTTTACCGGTCGCACGCACCAGATTCGCGTGCATATGCGTCATATCAACCACGCCTGCGTGGGCGATCCACTCTACGGCAAGTGCGATGCGCGCGCCGACCAGGGCCTGACCAGGCAGTTCCTTCATTCCTGGCGCGTGGCGTTCGACCATCCCGTGACGGGGGAGCGCATTGAGTGTCGCGACGAGTTGCCGTGGGATCTCGCTGCTGTTCTCGACGATCTGGCTCCGCGCTCGCTCGGTCGCACGGCCGTTGGAGATGAAATCGTTCCGCAGCTCGGTCTTCTCGAAGCCTAGCCAGTATTAGGTGGTTTCTTGAACTCGGTAAGCCTGCGGTAAGATATACGATTGTTTACGTTACGCGTTGCTGGGAGCCTGCATGCTCGCCTTTTTACAAACCAACACACCCATCGTGATCTTCAACCAGATTGTCGTCACGCTGCTCACGGTCTGCTTTCTGTACCAGGTGGTCTTCTTTGTCATTGGCGCTCTTCGTGGCGAGGTCGCGCCTCCCAAGGCCAAAAAACTCCATCGCTATGCCTTTTTTATCGCGGCGCATAATGAGGAGGCCGTGATCGCCAACCTCGTTCGCTCCATCAAGGACCAGGATTATCCGTCCGAGCTCATCGAGGTTTTCGTGGTCGCCGATGCCTGCACCGACAACACGGCGCAGCTCGCGCGCGAGGCCGGTGCCATTGTTTACGAGCGCAATGACCTGGCCCGCAAGGGCAAGAGCTGGGTCATGGACTTTGGTTTCGATCGCATTCTCAACGAGTATCCCGACACGTTTGAGGGCTACTTTATCTTCGATGCCGATAACGTTATCTCCCGCGATTACGTTTCCAAGATGAATGATGCCTTTGACCAGGGCTTCCATGTGGTCACGAGCTATCGCAATTCCAAGAACTTCGGCAGCTCGTGGATCTCGGCTGCTAATGCCACGTGGTATCTACGCGAGGCGCGCTTCCTCAACAACGCGCGTAATATCTGCAAGACGTCCTGCGCTGTTTCGGGTTCGGGTTACCTTATCTCGTCAAGCGTTATCGAGGGCATGCACGGTTGGCAGTTCCACACGCTGACCGAGGACATTCAGTTCACCACGTTCTGCGCTATTCACGGTATTCGCATTGGCTATGCGCCGGCGGAGTTCTTTGACGAGCAACCCGTGACGTTCAAGGCATCCTGGAAGCAGCGTATGCGCTGGACCAAGGGCTTTTACCAGGTGTTCTTTACCTACGGTAAGCATCTGGTCAAGTCGACGTTCCGCTATCATCGCTTTGCCGCCTACGACATGTTCATGACGATCGCCCCGGGTATGCTGCTATCGCTGATCTCGATGCTCGCTAATGCGACGTTCTTGATTGTGGGTGGCCTTTCGCATGGTTTCTTGGCTACCGAAGTCGAGATGCAGGCGTGCGCCGCTTCGCTCATTATGACCTTCGCCATGATGTATCAGACCTTCTTTATCCTGGCGCTGCTCACGACTATCTTTGAGTACAAGCACATTCACTGTGCGCAAAAGTGGCGTCTGGTGACTAACCTGTTTACCTTCCCGATCTTTATGTTCAGCTATATCCCCATCACGGTGGCTGCACTGTTCCTGAAGGTCGACTGGGTGCCGACGCAGCACGCCGTCAGCGTCACCCTCGACGAAGTCATGCAAGGCGCCAAATAACCACCACCAAAACCACCACAAAGGGGACAGGCACCTTTGTGGTGGTTTTTGCTTTTGCGATGCGGCTCGAGGAGGAGTCCGATGGTCTATATCCCGTTTTGGATTTGCATCTTTGCCGGCGTGGCAATTGATGCCCGAGAGCGACGGTTTCCCAATGGGCTTGCCGGCGCATGTGCCGTGGCGGCGTTGGCGGGCGTTTGGCTCGACCTCGGTTTGAACACAGCGCTTGACCACGCCGGTCTTGCGGTCATCGTCTACCTTGGCCTTGTGCTTACCGAGTCGCTCTGGCGTAGAGTTCGCCACGCTCCTGGCATTGGCATGGGGGACGTCAAGGCACTCTTTGCCCTTTGTACCTTCGATCCCCTGGGCGGCGTTGTCGCGTTTGCGGTTGCGCTCCTGACCCTTGCCGTCGCTTGCCTCATCGCAAAATCGCGCTCCCTGCCATTGCTCCCGTTTTTAGTGCCGATTTTTGCCATAATCGAGGTCGTGGGCTGCACTTTGTAACCGATTGCGCATCCTTTTTAAGGAGCATGCCATGGCAACTAATCAAGAAACGGCCGTCATTAAGGCGCGCATGGACCGTATTCCCTCGGCGTTGTCGCCCGAGCTTGTCGAGCGCATTGCCGCCGATCGTGCTTCGGGCTATGTCAACCCGTATCGTTGCAACGATGATCTGGTCATTCGTCGTATTGATCGCGCCGCCGACAAAGGCACGCTTATGCGTCCGGCGTTTATGCGCGATACCGAAAAGATACTTCATCTTCCGGCGTACACCCGTTATGCAGGCAAAACGCAGGTCTTTAGCTTCCGTAGCAATGATGATCTTTCACGCCGCGGTTTGCACGTACAGCTTGTCTCCCGCATTGCACGCGATATCGGCCGCGCCCTGGGACTCAACTGCGATCTAATCGAGGCGATTGGCTTAGGCCATGACTTGGGACACACGCCTTTCGGCCATGCCGGCGAGCGATTCCTCAACGATATTTACCACGAGCGTACGGGTCGCTACTTTTTCCATAACGTGCAATCAGTCCGTGTGCTCGATGCACTGTATGGCCGCAACGTGTCGCTCCAGACACTCGATGGCGTGCTGTGCCATAACGGCGAGTACGAGCAACGCGTGTTTGAGCTTTCGGATATGGGTTCCTTTGAACAGTTCGATCTGACGGTCGAGGACTGCATCGCCACGGGCTATAGCGCGATTGAACACCTGCGCCCCATGACGCTCGAGGGCTGCGTGGTTCGCATCTCGGATATCCTTGCCTACGTTGGGCGCGATCGACAAGACGCCATTGCTGCGGGTCTGCTGTCACCCGACGCCTTTAACGATGACCTGGGCGGCGCATACAACAGCTGGATCCTTACGCATGCCTCTATCGATATCGTCGAGCACAGCTATGGCAAGTCGCGCATCGAGATGAGCGAGGAGCTTTTTGAGGAAATCCGCCGAGCCAAGCGCGAGAACTACGAGAAGATCTATAGCAAGGGCGGCATTGAAGGCGACTCCGAAGCGGAGCTGCGCGAGGCCTTCGAAAAGCTCTACGACCGTTGCCTGCAGGACATAAACGAAGGAGACGAGTCCTCGTATATCTTTAAGCACCACATTTCTCGCATTGAGCAGCAGCTTTCCTACTACGATCGTACCTATGCCTGGCAGGACGACAAGGATCAAGCCGTGGTGGATTACATCGCGAGCATGACGGACGGTTATTTCTGCGAGCTGACGAGCAAGCTGTTCCCGGGTCTAAAGTTTCCGCATCGTACCTATATTAACGAACGGTAGTTCGTATTTATTCGGTATACTGTTTGTGGAAAACGTTTTTGATTGATGCACGGGATGGCTATGGACGACCTTTTTTCTGCTTCGACGCGCGAGCGTTCCTTTCAGAATGCGCCGCTTGCGGTGCGCATGCGCCCCAATTCGCTCGACGAGTACGTGGGCCAGCAAAAGGCCGTCGGTAAGGGCTCATGGTTGCGTGCCGCGATCGAGCACGACGTGCTTTCGAGCGTGATTCTGTACGGGCCGGCCGGTACGGGTAAGACGACGCTGGCCCACATTATCGCCAACCATACCAAGAGCGAGTTTGTCGAGGTCAGCGCCGTGACGGGCACCGTAAAGGACTTGCGCCGCGTGATTGACGAGGCCAAGACGCGCCTGAATACGTACGACCGCCGCACCATTCTATTCATCGATGAGATTCACCGCTTCTCTAAGTCGCAGCAGGATGCCCTGCTGCATGCAGTTGAGAACCGTACCGTCATTATGATTGGCGCTACGACGGAGAATCCGTACTTCGAGGTCAACTCGGCATTGCTCTCGCGTGGTCGCGTGGTGGAGCTTGAGCATCTCAAAGACGAGGATATCGCCACGCTTATCGAACGTGCGCTCGAGGCGCCGCAGGGTTTGAACGGTAAGTTCTCGGCCGATGAGGATACGGTCAAGACCATTTGTACGCTGGCTGCGGGTGATGCACGCTCGGCCCTGACGACACTTGAGCTGGCGAGCGAGATTGCCGTCACGCGTCCCGATACGGAGGGAACGCCAGCGCCGGCGGCGGGGGAGCGCTATCCCATCACCGTGGATGACGTAAAGATTGCCAACCCGCGTCGTGGCTTTTCGTACGACAAAAACGGCGACATGCACTACGACATCATCAGTGCGTTTATTAAGTCTATGCGCGGTAGTGACCCCGATGCCACGATCTATTGGCTCGCGCGCATGATCGATGCGGGGGAGGATCCCAAGTTTATCGCTCGCCGTATTATGATTCAGGCTTCTGAGGACGTTGGCAACGCCGATCCGCAGGCGCTCTTGGTGGCACATGCCGCGTTTAAGTCTGCCGAGGTCATTGGCTATCCCGAGTGCCGTATTAACCTGGCTCAGGCTGCCCTCTATGTGTGCTTGGCGCCTAAATCCAACGCGTGTGAGGCTTCGATCGATGCGGCGCTGGCCGATATCCACTCTAGTGGGCTTCGCGAGGTGCCGAGTTATCTGCGCGATCGCCATCGCCCGGGCAGCGATGAATACGGTGTGTATAAGTATCCGCACGATTATCCCGAAGGCTGGGTCGACCAGCGCTATTTGCCCGAAGGCTTAGAACGCGGTGCATTTTGGCGGCCTGCCGGCCGTGGTTGGGAAGAATGGCGCGTAGAACAAAGCGAACGCGACCGTAGCGGCAGGGCGCCAAAGTAAGCTTTTGGGAATCTTCCGTTCCCTTTGGGGGTACCATGAACAACGTCTGTATTTCGATTCCTTTGGGAGGCTTGTATGAGTCCCATTCAAATCGCCTTGCTGCTGCTTGCCGTTGCCGGCGTGTGGGCTATCGTTGAGCTTGCGCTCACCCTGCGCAAAACCCGCACCGTTGTCGACTCGCTCGACAAGACGGTAACCGACCTCAACAATACGATTGCCGAGGCGCAGCCCGTGGTGGCAAAGCTTGATGGTGCCGTTGATGAGCTTACGCCGGCACTTGCCCAGATGGAGCCGCTCCTCAAGTCGAGCAAGACTGCCGTTGACGCCCTGACGTCCAACCTCGTTGAGGTTGAGGCGGTCGTTCGCGACATCTCCGAGGTCACGGGCAGTATGGCCGAGGCCAGTAATGCCGTATCGAGCGTGACTGATTCTGCGGCCGGCGCCGTGCAGAAGCTCTTCAATAAGGTGAAGGCTCCTGCAGCCGACGCCGATCGTAAGCTAGCCGCTGCCGCCGCCGAGGCCGAGCAGCCTACCGAGCGCGTTCTGATCGGTGAGGCCGAGGACGAGGCCGCCGATGGTGCGGATGCGGCTCAGAAGCCCGCAGCCAAGACGGCTCAGTATTACACCTATACGCCCGCCGAGTCCTCTGAGGAGTCCTGCGATGAGTAGCGAAGCAACCTGCCCCATCACGCTGACCGTTGCCGGCGACCCGCGTCTCGCTCGCCTTGTGCGCATGACGGCAGCCAACGTTGGTGCCCTGTGCTCCATGTCTGTCGATCGCATCGAGGACATCCGCATGGCTGCCGAGGAGGCTTTCATCTTTGGGTGCACCGCGGTCGACTGCGACGACATCACCATCAAATTCGATGTCGATGAGACTCACGTTGGCATGACTATTACCTTTGGAGACCAGGCTACGGTTGATGAAAACGACCAGGCTGCGGTGTATGCCGAGCTCATCCTCGCGAGCGTGTGCGATTCCTACGAAAAGACTGCGGCGCCCCTGACGCTTTCCCTCGATCTCAAGGCGGATATCTAATATGACCGAACGTTCCCGGAGCGGCAAGACCGCTTGGGACAAGGAGAAAACCCGCGAGCTGTTTCGTCGCTACAAGGAGACCGGTGATCCGGACGCCCGCGAGCAGCTCGTCATGTCCCATATGAACCTGGTAAGGTTCCTTGCCAACAAATTTAAGAATCGCGGCGAGCCGCTCGACGACCTGATGCAGGTTGGCTATTTGGGCCTGCTCAAGGCAATCGACCGCTTTGACCCTGAGCGCGGACTCGAGTTCACCACGTTTGCCACGCCCACCATCTTGGGCGAGATCAAGCGTCACTTCCGTGACAAGGGCTGGAGCGTGCGCGTGCCTCGTCGCCTGCAGGAGCTTTCTGCCAAGGTTAACCAGGCTACCGACAAGCTTACCAACGAGTTGCAGCGCTCGCCCAAGGTCGAAGAAATCGCTGAGTACCTGGACGTGACCGTCGACGAGGTCCTGGAGGCTATGGAATCGTCTTCGGCCTATACCTCGGTGCCCATCGAGGCTCCTGGTGCGTCCGATTCCGACGATGCGCCCTCGATTCTCGACCGCTACGCCGACGACGACAACGAGCTCGACTTTACCGATGACCGCCTGGTGATCGAGGAAGCCATCCGCGATTTCTCGCCGCGCGAGCGCGAGGTGATCGAGCTGCGCTTTGTGAAGGGCATGACCCAGATCGAGATCGCCAAGAAGCTGGGTATTTCTCAGGTGCAGGTTTCGCGTCTGCTGCGCCGCACGCTTAAGAAGATTCAGGACAAGATCGACCCCGACGGAGTGATGATTCGTTCATGAGTGAACACCCCCAACAAACCGATCGCGTGCTGCGCGACACCCGCATTCTGACGCTTCGCATTTGGGCTGTTGTCGGCTGCATTGTCATCGCCGCTGTCATCTTTAACCTTATGGGCATCCTGGCGCCGGTTATCGAGTTTCTCGCTGTTGGTTCCATCATTGCCTTTGTGATGTCCCCGATCACCAACTGGCTCGAGCACCATGGCGTGAATCGCGGCATCGGTTCGCTTATCGCGCTTATTGTTGTTGTTGCCGTGCTCGTCGGTGTCGTTTGCATCTTGTCGCCGATTCTCTTTGGTCAGATCATGGAAGTCCTGAGCCGCCTGCCCGAGCAGCTTCGTGTTGCGGGTGGCGATCTCAATGAGATGATCTCGCATGCCAAGACGCTCAATAACACGCCGCTCAAGGAGTATTTGGACGATAATCTTTCGTCGCTGGTTACCGTGGCATCGAAGTATGTGTCTCAGATTGCTGCCGAGCTTGGCCGCGGTGTGTTCCCGTTCATCACCAATACGGCCTCGCAGTTGTTCGTGATCTTCCTTGGTCTGGTGCTTGCCTACTGGATGGCCTGCGACTACCCTCGCATGCATCACGAGATTTGCACCATCATCGGTCAGGAGAAGGAGACCTCGTACCGCTTTATGGTCGCCATCCTTTCTCGCTCTGTCGGCGGCTACATGCGCGGTATGGTCGTGACGTCCATCTGCGGTGGTTTCCTCGCCTTTATCGGCTTCCTGATTATCGGCCATCCGTATGCGGCGCTCATGGCTATCTTCACTGGCATCATGCACTTGGTTCCGGTCGTCGGTCCCTGGGTGAGCGCGGCAATCGCCACGGTACTCGGCTTTATGTTCAGCCCCATGTTGGCGTTATGGACGCTCATCGTGACGATGGTCGCGCAAAACGTCACCGACAATGTGATTTCGCCTAAGGTCATGCAGAGCTCAGTGCAGGTGCATCCCATTATGAGCCTTACGGCTCTCGTTATTGGTTCGGCACTCATGGGGCCCATCGGCATGATTATTGCCATCCCGCTTTGTGCGGCCCTCAAGGGCATCTTCGTGTACTACTTCGAGAATGAGACCGGCCGTCAGCTTGTGGCCTATGACGGAGCCGTGTTTAAGGGCACGCCGTACCGCGATGCCGATGGCAACCCGGTCGCCGCCTACGACGCGCTCGGCGACGACACCTTCATCTATGAGTCCGAGCTCATCGGTAACGAGACTGCGCCCGAGGCCCAGGCCATGCCCAAACCCGAGCTCGATAATCCCTGGATGAAGCTCTCGGGCCTTCAGCCCGATGCTACGGGCTTTTTCAAGAATCCCTTCGCCAAAGACGACGATTTCAATATGAACGACGACACCAAAACCGGCCTCGACGGCTCCATGGACGATTCGGATTCTAAATAGGTTCTATTAACGTTTCTTGAAGTTGTAAATGACAAGAAACGCGACCAAAGCGATTGATAAGGGGCCGGCTACATAGAAAAAGAGAACGTCAATTGCGCGTAGAGTGTAATAAGCCTTATCGCCGGACATTACTGTATACAATACGTATCCAAATGATGGTTGGTTTGCGTACCAGCATGAGAAGGCTAAGAGCGCTAAAAGTGCTACAACCAGAAGTGCATTCAGGACAAATCGTTTGCTTTTCATCGATCGCTCCTTCCGGGTGAATCTTATATACAATTATACAGCAGTCCTTTTTCAAAGGATCGCACAGTACTAAATAACGTGCACTTTCGCTGGAGGGTCGCTGTTTGGCGACCCTCTTTTTTGCACAGGCGCGGCGGGATGGTAATATCGTTACGTTTGAACGTTTCGATGTGAAACCGAGGAGATTCCCTCTATGAGTGCTGACTACCCGTCAATGACTACGGCCGAGATCCGCTCCAAGTTCCTCAACTTCTTTGAGGAGCGCGGTCTTAAGCTCTATCCTTCTTCGTCCCTCGTCCCCGATGATCCCTCGCTGCTGCTTGCCAACGCCGGCATGAACCAGTTTAAGGAGTACTACCAGGGCAAGAAGACCATGAAGGAGATCGGCGCGATCTCTTGCCAGAAGTGCGTCCGCACCAACGACATCGACTGCATCGGCGAGGACGGCCGACACTTGTCGTTCTTCGAGATGCTCGGCGATTTCTCTTTTGGCGGCGTCTCCAAGGAGCAGGCTTGCGCCTGGGCCTTTGAGCTCATCACCAAGGAGTTCAAACTGCCGCTCGATCGCCTGTACTTCACCGTCTTTACCGAGGACGACGAGACCCACGATGTGTGGCGCTCCCTGGGCGTTGCCGAGGACCACATCTCCCGCCTGGGTGAGGACGACAACTTCTGGGCCGCTGGCCCCACCGGTCCCTGCGGTCCGTGCTCCGAGATCTATTTTGACATGGGCGAGGAGGTCGGCTGCGGCAGCCCCGACTGCAAGCCCGGCTGCGACTGCGACCGCTTCCTTGAGTTCTGGAACCTCGTGTTTACCCAGTATGACCGCCAGGAGGACGGCTCCATGCCGGAGCTGCCGCACCGCAACCTCGATACGGGCATGGGCCTGGAGCGCATGGCCGCCATCATGCAGCACAAGACCGCCAACTACGACGGCGATCTGATGCAGCACCTCATCAAGCTCGGTGAGAAGATCAGCGGCAAGACCTATGACGCCGACGATTACTCCGGTGCCAGCCGCTCCCTGCGCATCATCGCCGACCACTCCCGTGCCGTCGACTTTATGATCTCCGACGGCATCCTGCCCGGCAACGAGGGTCGCGAGTACGTCCTTCGCCGCCTGCTCCGCCGTGCCGTGTTCCACGGTCGTCTGCTGGGCATCGAGGGCGCCTTCCTGACCAAGTTTATCGACGAGGTCAACGCTCAGATGGGCGAGGCTTATCCCGAGCTGCTCAAGAACGTCGCGCTCGTTAAGGGCATCGTCGCCTCCGAGGAGGAGCGTTTCTCCACGACGCTCGACAACGGCCGCGTTTACCTGGACGAGGCCCTGGCCGCGCTTGCCGAGGGCGCTGTCCTTCCGGGCGACGTTGCCTTTAAGCTGCATGACACCTTTGGTTTCCCCATCGACCTGACCGTCGAGATCGCCGGTGCTGCCGGTCACGACGTCGACATGGACGGCTTTACCGCTTGCATGGAGGACCAGAAGGCCCGCGCCCGCGCCAACGCCAAGGGCGATGCCTGGGGTAGCTTCAACGACGTGTGGGTCGAGCTTTCCGACAAGGTTGCCGCGACCGAGTTCGACGGCTATGACAACGACGTCATCGAGGGCGCCAAGGTGGTCGCCATCGTTCGCAACGGCGAGTCCGTCGAGTCTGCTTCCGCCGGTGAGGACGTCGAGGTCGTGCTCGACCGCACCCCGTTCTACGCCGAGATGGGTGGCCAGCAGGGCGATGCCGGTGAGCTTTCCGCCGAGGGCGTTGCGCTGACTGTTGCCGACACCAAGAACCACAATGGCCTGTATGCTCACGTCGCGCACGTTGCCGAGGGCACACTGACCGTCGGTGCTACCGTGACAGCCGCGCTCGACGCCGAGCGCCGTGGCTTCCTGCGCCGCAACCACACTGCCACGCACCTGCTCGACGCCGCGCTTAAGCAGGTCCTGGGCGAGCATGTCTCCCAGGCTGGCTCGTTGGTGACGCCCGAGCACCTGCGCTTTGACTTCACGCACTTCGAGGCCCTGTCCTCCGAGCAGCTCAAGGCTGTCGAGGACCTGGTCAACCAGCAGATCTTCGCTTCCAAACCGGTCGTGACCCGCGTCATGGGCATCGACGAGGCCAAGGCCGCCGGTGCTGTCGCCCTCTTTGGCGAGAAGTACGGCGACGTCGTCCGCGTCGTCTCCGTGGGCGCCGAGGATCAGCCGTTCTCCCGTGAGCTCTGCGGCGGTACGCATGCCGCCAATACTGTCGAGATTGGCCTGTTCAAGATCATTTCCGAGTCCTCTACGGGCTCCAACGTCCGCCGTATCGAGGCCGTGACCTCCAAGGGCGCTCTCGACTACATGGCCGACCGCCTGGCGCTCGTTGACGCCGCTGCCGCTGCGCTCAAGTGCCGTGTTGACGAGGTTCCCGCCCGCGTGGAGAACCTGCAGGCCGAGCTGCGCGAGACGTCCAACAAGCTCAAGAAGGCACTCACCGGTGGCTCCTCCGACGCTATCTCTGGCGCCATCGAGGGCGCTGTCGAGCTGAACGGCTACAAGCTCGTCGTCGCTGAGCTTCAGGGTCTTGAGGCTGCTGACCTGCGCAATGTGTGGGATACCGTGCACCAGAAGGTTGCCGGCCCCGTCGCCTGCGTCGTTGCCAGCGTTACCGAGAAGGGCACCCCGGCCCTGCTCGCCGCCGGCTCCGATGACGCCGTGAAGGCCGGTTTCCACGCCGGCAACGTGATCAAGCAGATCGCGGGCCTGGTCGATGGTCGCGGTGGCGGTCGTCCCAACATGGCCCAGGCCGGTGGCAAGAATGCTGCCGGTATCGCCGATGCCCTCGCGGCCGCCAAGACCGCGCTCGGCGCCTAAGAACCTAAGTAGTCGCTGTGGTCGCGCTCGCGCTGGACATAGGGGAGACCAGGATTGGCATTGCCGTCTCGAGCCGTGATGGCAAGATGGCGATGCCTGTCAAGGTGCTTCCGGCTGCCGAGGTCACTGGTATGGCAAAGACGTTTCGCTACCTGGTCGAGGACTATGAGCCCGATATCCTGGTAAGTGGACGTCCCTTGACCATGGCAGGTGAGCCCGGCCCCCAGGCCGAGCGCGTCGCCGCAGTGGCCCAAAAGATTGCCGACGAGCTCGAACTTCCGCTGGAGTTTGAGGACGAGCGTCTGTCCTCGCAGGAGGCCAAGCGAATCCTGCGAGAGCAGGGACTCAACGAAAAGCAGATGAGGGGCAAGATTGACATGATCGCCGCCAGCCTGTTCTTGCAGACATGGCTCGATCGTAAAAACGAGGAGGTTTCGCATGCCTAGCGCTTCCGATCCGCGCCAGCAGAATCGTACACGGCAGCCTGCGCCGCGCCCTGCTCAGCCTGGCCAGCGCCCGGCGCAGCCGACGCAGCGTTCGGCTCAACCTGCTCAGCGTGCCGCTCAACAGCCCGCAGCTCGTCCCGCGCAGCCCGCTGGCGGCGCTCGTTTTAAGCAGCAGGCTCCTGCCCAGCGCACGCAGGGGCAGGCCCGGCAATCACGCCCCCACGCACATCATGCTCATGGCTCGCACGGCGTTGCTCCGGCCACGCGCTCGAGCTATAACACGCATGCCCGCCGTGGCGTCCAAAAGAAAAGCTCTCCGGTGCCTATGATTATCGGTGGCGTCATCGCCGTGCTTGCGCTTGTCGCGATCGTTTTCTTTGTCGTGCCGGCCGTCAAGGGCTTCTTTGCCGGCGAGGATGCGAAAGTCGCTGCTGGCCAGCAAGTTACTATTACGATTCCCGATGGCGCCTCGGGTGATGCCATCGCTTCGATTCTCTCCGAGAACCATATCGTCGAAGACCCCAAGGATTATTACGCGGCGGTCAAAAAGCTCAACGCCGACATGTCGCTTAAGCCTGGCACCTACTCGTTCACCACGTTCATGGACGCGACCAAGGTCGTTCAGCAGCTCATGGAAGGCCCCAATGCGGGCCCCGATGCGCTGACTATCCCTGAGGGTCTGACGGTTGACCAGCTCGCTGACCGCGTGGCCAAGGCATACGACAGCATTTCTAAGGAGGACTTCCTTAACCAGGCCAAGGCGAGCAATTATGTGAATGATTACGCTTTCCTTAAAGACGCCGCGAACGATTCGCTCGAGGGCTTCCTATTCCCCAAGACGTATTCGCTGGGTAAGGACCCGTCTGCCGATGATGTGATTCGCGCCATGCTTGACCAGTTCAACGCCGAGTATAAGTCGCTTGACTTTGCCAACTGCGAGGCCAAGATCAAGGAGCGCTATGGCGTGGAGATGTCCGATTACGACATCGTTAATCTTGCCTCGATCGTCGAGCGCGAGGGCCTCAACGCCGATCAGCGCGCGCATGTGGCATCGGTTTTCTATAACCGTCTGGCCGGCAAGCTCGATGGCCTGCGTTACCTCAATAGCGATGCGACCATGATGTACGTCACCGGCGGCGAGGTTACCGCCGACGACCTGCAGAGCGATAGCCCATATAACACCTATAAGCACGAGGGCCTGCCGCCCACGCCCATCTGCTCTCCGTCGCTCGAGGCGCTCAAGGCTACCCTTGAGCCGACCGACTCCGATGACCTGTATTTCTACATTACACAGGATGAGGAGTATTTCTCGAAGACCTACGAAGAGCATCAACAGTCTTGGAATTGATCATGAGGATTTTTAGCCCCAAACGATATGTTGCCTCGGTCGACCGCATCGACCTCGATACCCTCTGGGCCGACGGCAAGCGTGCCATTCTACTCGACCGTGACAATACCCTGGTGCCGCGCGATACCGAGCAGGTTCCCGCTGCGGTCTCCGCTTGGCTCGAAGCCGCCCACGCCAAGGGCTTTAAGCTGTGCATGGTGTCCAATAACTGGCATCGCGACCAGGTCATGGCATCGGCGCGCGAGTTGGGGCTCGAGGCCATCAGCCATGCCATGAAGCCAGCGCCATTTGCCCTCAAAGCGGGTCTTAAGCGTCTGGGCGCCACGGCCGACGAGGCCGTGCTGATCGGCGATCAGCTTTACACTGACGTGTGGAGCGGTAACTTTGCCGGTGTTGACACTATTCTGGTCAAGCCGCAGGCAACCCAGGACCTGTGGTACACGCAGATCTTCCGTATCTTTGAGCGCCGGGCCCTGCGCGACCTTCCCTGCGAGGAATAGGTTTCGCCATGTCTCAGCACATCAAACACGGCTGCGACCATATCTTCTTTATCGGCTTTTTGGGCGCGGGCAAGTCGACGCTTGCGCGCAACGTGGGCACTATGTTCAAACGTCGATTCATCGATACCGATCGTTTGGTTGTGCGTCGATGCGGCAAGTCGGTGACCGAGATATTTGAGACCGAGGGCGAGGATCGTTTTCGCGAGCTCGAGACCTCGGCACTCCGTTCGCTTCAAAGTGAGCGCAGCCTGCTGGTATCGTGCGGGGGTGGCATCGTGGAGACGCCGGTGAACAT
Organism: uncultured Collinsella sp.; assembly: GCA_900544725.1. GTDB lineage: Bacteria > Actinomycetota > Coriobacteriia > Coriobacteriales > Coriobacteriaceae > Collinsella. The sequence continues at coordinate 17,793 of UQWK01000017.1, read as the reverse complement.
TGAACTGATGCACGAGATGGGTACCTGTGTGTACCTCGAAGGCGACTTTGAGGACTCGTTGCGCCAGATTCGCCGTTCCGATACCCGGCCCGATTTCCGCTCGCCCGAGCATGCTGCGCGCCTGTTTGAGCATCGCCGTCCGCTGTATCGCCAGGCCGCCGATATTACCCTTGATATTCGCAACAAGTCCTTCGAGGATGTTTCCTACCTTTGTGCCGAGAAGCTTTTGGAGCGTGGACTGCTATGATTCGCCGTCAACTTATCAATTTCCAAAACCGCAGTGTCGATGTCCGCGTCGGATTGGGCGCGTTCGAGGAGCTGTCGCGCATGTTTGCCTCGGCTGTGGGCAAGCCTAAGCGCGCGATGGTGGTCTGGAACGGCGCCACATCCGAGCGTTTTGGCGAGGTTGTCGAGCATGCACTGATCGATGCCGGTTTTGCCGTGTCGCAACTCATCCTCGAGGTTTCGCCTGCCGGTGCCACGCTGGCCGATGCCGATGCCGTCTTTGGTGCCCTGTCGGCAAACGGCATTACCTGCGATGATCTTGTCGTCGCAGTCGGCGACGCGGTGACCTGCTCGGTCGTTTGTTGGTGTGCCAACCAGTGGTGCGGTCGCACCGAGTGCGCCTTGCTGCCGACGACGTTCGATGCCATGCTCACGGTCGCGACGACCATGAAGCCGCTCGTCGCCTCGTCGGTGAATGCGCTTCCCGCTATTGCGTTCCGTCCCGAGCCGGGCCTGGTCGTGTGTGACCTCGACCTTGTTCGCGAGGCGGACCCCGAGGACCTCAAGCTCGGCTATGCGGTACTTGTTGGCACCATGCTTTCGAGCAGCAAGTCCCGTTGGAATCAGTTTACTGAGACCGTCCCTGAGATTCTCGCGGGCGAGGAGGTCGCGCTCGTCAATGCCGTCCAATGGTCTCAGACTGCCCGCAAGGACGTACTGATGGCCACGAACCCGAGCGCCCGCCATGCGCTCGATTTTGGTAAGACGGGGGAGCGTACCCTGCGCGCCTGCTTGGGCGATGCCGCTTCGCAGGTTCCTGCCTACCAGCTGTTGTCCGAGGGCATGCGCTTTGAGGCGCGCTTAGCACATGATGCCTGCGACTTCGATATCGATTACGTTTTTGAGGTCGATGACTGCCTGGAGGACTTTGGAATCGAGGAGCTTGCCTTCGACCTGGAGCCAACCGCGTTTATCGAGGAGTTCCGTAAGCAGCAGTTCGCCCGCTCGAACCGCAGCATGTTGCCGCTGCCCGCGGCACTCGGCGCCATTCGTCTAACGAACGTTGAGGACGAGGTTCTTGAGCGTCACACTCACGCCTACTTGGCTTCTCGCAAAGAACTTCTCTAAGATTTATTGACATCCATCGTCTTTCGTATCATGTTGAGGGGCGGGTTTTCAATCGGTTGTGGATCGCATGCGATTCGGACGTTCGGTTGAGACCCGTCCCGCACTTTTTGAGACAATAAGAAAGGAATCTGCATGTCTGAGTTTGCTGCCGGTCCTGCCGGTCGTATCGAACGTGTCCGTGCCCTGATGGTCGAGCGCGGCTACGACGCTATCGTGGTACGCGACGAGGCCAACCTTCGTTGGCTCACGGGCGTGAAGGGCGTCTTCGACTACACCTTCGAGTTCCCGCACGCGGCGTTTATTACGGCTGACCAGTGCCTGTTCCATACCGACTCGCGCTACCTCAACAGCTTTGAGGAGAATACGCCCGCCGGCAGCCCTTGGGTCTACGACATGGACGAGGGCACCATCCCCGGTTGGGTCGCCGGCAAGATCGCAGCCAACAAGTGCCGCGTCTGCGCTGTCGAGGACGACATGCAGATCAACTTCTACCAGGGTATTCAGCGTGGTCTGGAGGATCGTTCCGTCGCCTGCATGTTGCCGCTGATGCATGACGACATCCGCAAGATGCGCGCCATCAAGGACGCCGAGGAGATCGAGCTCATGCGCCATGCGCAGTCGATCACTGATGCCGCCTTCCAGCACATGCTCGGCTTTATTAAGCCCGGTATGACCGAGAAGCAGGTTCGCAACGAGCTTGAGAACTTTATGTTCGCCAACGGCGCCGACAGCCTGGCCTTCGGCTCTATTGTGGCGAGCGGCCCCAACACCGCCAACCCGCACGCCGTGCCGAGTGACCGCGTGATCGAGAAGGGCGACTTCGTCCTCATGGATTACGGCGCGGGCTACTGCGACTACCGCTCCGACATGACGCGCACCGTCGTGATGGGCGAGCCTACCCAGGAGCAGCTCGACCTGTACGCGCTCGTGCGCCGTACGCACGAGGAGTGCGTCGCCGCCATCCATCCGGGTGTCGAGGGCAACGACATTTTCAAGCTTTCCAAGAAGATCATCGGTGATGCCGGCTATGGCGATTACTACAACCATGGTCTGGGCCACGGCGTGGGCATTGACATCCACGAGCTGCCCAACTTCAACCGCAGCAAGAACATCATCGAGGTTGGCTCGGTTGTCACCATGGAGCCCGGCGTGTACCTGCCCGGTGTGGGCGGCGTGCGCCTGGAGGACTATGGCGTGGTCACCGAGAACGGCTACGAGCCTTTCACCAAGACCCCGCACGACCTGCACGTCATCGATTGCTAGCCCATTTCGATAGATTTTTGGGGCGGGGCGTCCGGATAGATTCGGACGCCCCGCGTTCTCTTTTTATGCGCTCGCTGCAGGCGCCGTCTGCAAGTGTATAATTTCGGTCGTATGTAATTTGGGCGCTTGTGCGTTCTGCCCATAACAAGAAAGGTCACTATGCCTACCATTTCTACCGCCGACTTCAAGAACGGCCTCGGTCTCCGCATTAAGGACAAGGTCTACACCATCGTCGAGTTCCAGCATGTCAAGCCGGGCAAGGGCGGTGCGTTTGTGCGCTACAAGACCCGCGACATCAAGAGCGGCCGCGTCGTCGAGAACACCTGCAACGCCGGCACCAAGTTCGAGAGCGTTATGCTCACCACCCGTGAGTTCCAGTACCTCTACAACGATGGCGCCGACTACATCTTCATGGACAATGAGACTTATGAGCAGGTTCCCGTTCCCGAGGACATGGTGGGCGAGAACTCCAAGTGGCTGCGCGAGAACGACATCTGCCAGCTGCTCTTTGCCGACGATGAGCTCATGGGCGTGACCCCGCCGATGTTCATCGAGACCACCATCGTCCAGACCGACCCGGGCTTTAAGGGCGACACCGTCCAGGGTTCCACCAAGCCGGCCACGATCGACACCGGCGCTGTCATCCAGGTCCCCATGTACCTCAACGAGGGCGAGGTCATCAAGGTTGACACCCGCGACGGCAAGTTCGTCTCCCGCGTCTAGCAACCAACTCTTCTAGGAGGACTCATGCCCCAGGAAATCAAGATTGACGGCATCGGCATTTCGCCCGATGTTCTGACCGCCATCGTCTCGCGCGCCGTGTCGGATGTCGAGGGCATCGCCTCCGTTGGCGTCAAGGACCTTGCCACCAATCTTGTCTCCATGATGCTCTCGTCCAAGGCCCCGGCTTCCGAGCCGGCGGTCGAGGCCGAGGTCGTCGGCGACAAGCTCGCACTCACCGTGCGTGTCGTGGTGTTCTTTGGCTATCCGTTCAAGAAGCTCGCCGAGGCCGTTCGCGCCGCCGTGGTCGCTGCCATCGATGCTCAGGTTGGCGTCGAGGTCGAGCGCGTTGACGTTTGCATCGACGGTCTCGTTTTCCCCAAGGAGTAACCTTTGAGCCTTAAGGTTTATCGCGGGCGCACGCTTGCCCGCAGTCAGGCGCTGCAGCTGCTGTTCCAGGCCGAGGCCACGGACAGCCCGCTCGAGCGCGTCCTCGAGGGCGATTTCCTGATTTCGAAGGGTCCCCTCGACCCGTATGCGCTGGAGCTTTGCCGCGGTGCCTACGAGCACATTGATCGCATCGATTGTGCCCTGCGCGCCGTCGCCAAGAACTGGGATCTTATGCGCATGCCCGGTGCCGACCGCAACCTGCTGCGTATCGCCGTCTACGAGATGCGCTTCCTCACCGACGAGGAGGTCTCGGACGCCATCGTCATCAACGAGGCCGTCGAAATCGCCAAGGCTTATGGCACCGACCAGTCCGCATCGTTTGTCAACGGCGTGCTGGGCAAGATCGCTCGCAGCGAGGAGCTGCCGGGCGAGGACCTGTACCAAGAGCTGCTGGCCGAGGATCGCGCTCGCGAGGAGGCGCAGGCTGCAGAGGCGGCCGCCAAGGTCGCCGCCGCCCAGGCTGCCGCCGGTGTACTTGCCGAGGATGCGGACGCTTTTGAGGCCGTCGAGGCCGACTCCGTCGAGGAGTAGCCATGCCAGAGGGTTCTGTCCGCAACTTCGATGAGATCTCGGATCGCCTGGACCAGATCATCGCCACCGTTCGCTCCAAGGATACGTCCTTGGAGCGTTCGCTCGATTTGTTTGACGAGGCGATTGAGCTGGGCTCCCGTGCGGTCGATATGGTCGACAAGTTTGAGCTGACGCCGCGTGAGGCCGACAAGCTCGAGCAGGAATACGATGAGGATGCGGCAAGCGAATCCCAAGATAGACAGGCTGCATCCCCGGATACGAATGGTTGATGGCATTCATGAAACGCGTGCGTCTCGATGACGAACTGATTTCACAGGGCATCTGCGCCGATCGCGCGGATGCCCTTCGCACTCTTATGGCCGGCTTGGTTTCGAGCGGCGGTGAGCGTTTGACCTCTCCGGGGCTCAAGGTGGCGCCGGGCCTGCCACTGCACGTTAAGGGGCGCATTCCGTACGTTGGGCGCGGCGGCCTTAAGCTCGAGGGTGCGCTCGATGCGTTTGGGATCGATCCGACGGACCTTGCTTGCCTCGATGTGGGCTGCTCCACGGGCGGCTTTACCGATTGCCTGCTCAAGCGCGGCGCCGCTACTGTCGTTTCGGTCGATGTGGGGCGCGCTCAGTTCGACTGGTCGCTGCGTCAGGACGATCGAGTGACGCTCCACGAGCGCACGAATGTGACGCAGTTGCCCGAGCTCGGCTACGGTGACGCTATCGACCTGGCCGTGTGCGATGTGTCGTTTACGAGTATCGCGAATATCATCGACGCCGTGCTGGCATGCCTGAAGTCTTCGGGTTCGTTTTGCACGCTCGTAAAGCCGCAGTTTGAGGCGCCAGCTGCGCTGGTGGGCGAGGGCGGTATCGTGACCGACCCCGCCGTGCGTGTCGACACGCTTGTTGCGGTAATCGAGCTGTTTGCCGCGAAGGGCCTCTTCCCGGTCGACGTGTGCGTGTCGCCAATCCATGGCGCTAAGGGCAACGTTGAGTTTTTCCTGTACGGCACGAGGTTTGCCCCCGGCGAGCGCTCCGAAGATGAGTTGCAATCCCAGGTATCGGCTTTGAGCGAGAAAGCGGCAACGCTATGAAGGTCTTTCTGGTTCCCAATTACTACAAGCAAGAGGCGGTCGAGAGCGGCCTGATGCTCGAGCTCTGGCTGACGCGCCAGGGCTACGAGGTTGCATGGGCTGCCGACCAGCGCTCCAAGATTCAGAGCACGCCCGATGTTGACGATGCCGACTTGGTCATCACGCTCGGCGGCGACGGCACACTGCTGCGCGCCGCCCGCATTCTCAACTACCGCGAGATTCCCATTTTGGGGCTTTCCTATGGTCACCTGGGCTTTTTGACGGCGGCCAGTCCCGAGGAACGCGATATTTTGCAAGTTGTGAGCGATGCCCTGTCAGGTGAGCTCCACGTGAGCCGTCGCGCCACCATCGCCGCGGATATCGTCTCGGTGCGCGATGACGGCACGAAGGACGTCGTGCGCACGTTTGCTCTCAACGATATGGCGCTCACGCGCGGGCCCCTGTCCGATATGGTCGAGTTCGACATCACGGTGTCCGGCCATCATATCGATCGCCTGCGCGGTGACGGCGTGGTTGTATCGACGGCGACCGGCTCCACCGGCTACGCGCTTTCCGCCGGTGGCCCTATCGTCAGCCCCGATTACACGGGCATGGTCTGTGTACCGATTGCTCCGCACACCATTCAAGCTCGCGCCTTCTTGACCTCGCCGAGCGATGTCGTCGAAATCTTTATGTCCGATGATCGTCCAAGCGTTCCGGCCATCGCCATCGACGGACAGTTTATTACCTGCGACGGCACGGTCCAGAGCGTGGCTGTGCGTCGCGGTCCCGGCGATGTGCTGCTGCTGGATTACGGTCCCGAGAGCTTCTATAACTCGGTGAGCCGCGTGTTCTATGGAGTGCGCCATGATCGATGAGCTGCAGGTTTCCAACATTGCACTCATTCGCGAGGCGACGTTGGTTCCGAGCGCGGGTCTAACGGTTCTGACCGGAGAAACCGGTGCCGGTAAGACTGCACTGCTCTCGGCGCTCAAGCTCATTTTGGGCGAGCGCGCGGATTCGTCGACGGTGCGCGAGGGCGAGGCGCTCGCTAGCGTCGAGGCGCGCCTGTTCGACGGCCCGCACGACACGGAGGGCTTCACCGTTCAGCGCAGCCTTTCTGCCGAGGGTCGCAGCCGTGTCAAGATTGACGGCCGCATTGCCAGTGTGCGCGAGCTTTCGGAGCGCGTCGGCGTGATGATGGATCTATGTGGCCAGCATGAACATCAGCGCCTGCTCGACCCGGCGCACCATGTTGCCATGGTCGATGCTTGGGCTGGGCGCGCGGCGCTTGAGGCGCTCGAGAAGTATCGCACCTGCTTTAAGGCTTCGCGTGCCGCCGCCAAGGAGCTTCGCCGTGTGGAGGAAGCCTCGCGTGCGCAGGGGAGTCGCGTCGAGGAAGCGCGTTTTGCCCTCGAGCGTATCGCCGAGGTCGACCCCAAGCCAGGCGAGTACGAGGAACTCGAGGAGCTGCTGCCTCGCTCGGAGCACGCCGAGGTCTTGGTGGCGACGGCAAACGAGGCCCATGAATCGCTTGCTGCCGAAGGGGGAGCGCTCGATGCCGTGAATGGCGCCGTGGCCGAGCTTTCCCGCATGGCTGCCGTCGATCGCAAGCTGGGCGACATTGCCGATGCGCTTTCGGATGCCTGTATCTCGCTTGAGGATTGTGCCAACGAGCTGCGTGCCTATCGCGATGGCGTTGCGTTTGACCCTCGTGAGCTCGCTCGCATGCGCGAGCGATATTCCGACCTAAAGGGACTTCTGCGGCAGTGGGGTCCTTCCATGGACGACGTGTTTGCCATGCGCGATCGCTCGCAAGAGCTGTTGTCGCTGGTAGACGATGGCGATGAGCAGATCAAGAAGGCGCGCGAAGCGCTTGGCGCGGCGGAGCATGAACTGTTCGCCGCCGCCAAGGCGCTCAAGCGTGCGCGCAATACGGCAGCCCCGCGTTTTTGTCACGAGGTGGGTCGTCAGATGGCACGCCTGGAGATGGGCGGCGCTGAGCTGGTCTGGGAGTCCCGCGATCTCCCTCGCGCTGAGTGGACACCCGCGGGTCCTTCGAGCTATGAGCTTTTGTATCGCAGCGGCGCCGGCTTGACACCGCGTCCCTTGCGCCGCATTGCGTCGGGCGGCGAGCTGAGCCGCGTCATGCTGGCGAGTAAGGTTGTCCTCGGTAATGCGGACGGCGTCGACACGCTGGTATTTGACGAGGTTGATGCGGGTGTCGGCGGCTCTACTGCACGTGCCCTCGCGAGCGTGCTGGCAGATCTTGCCGTTACGCATCAGGTGATTGTCGTAACCCACCTGGCGCAGGTCGCCGTCATGGCCGACAAGCATTACGTGGTCAGTAAAGAGCCCGGCGGCGTTCCCCAAACGCATCTGGATGAGGTGACCGGCGATGCCCGTACCGCAGAGATCGCCCGTATGCTGAGCGGCGATCAATCCGAGGCAAGCTTGGCCCACGCAAAGCAGATGCTCGAAGAAGCGCGTGCTTAGGCCGAGCCGTTACATGTATGTTCGGCCCGGCCGCCACGAAACCGGCCTATCTACTACGTTTAATAGGCTATCGGCAAGCACGCCAAGAATTGCAAAAAGAAAACCGCAGGTAGAATGCCTGCGGTTTTTTCTATTTTTGGTATGTGGTTGGGCCATACGGATAAAACGTAGTAGATGGGCCGGTTTCGTGGCGAGTGGCGTTTGTCGGCTCGCCAAAATGTCTATTCCACGACCTTATCCGGCTGGATGAGTTCCTCATAGTAGCTGATGTGCTCTCGGGCGTCCTCGATTTCGGGCAGCAGGAAGTTGTAGATGACCTCGATGATCATCGTGGCGCTCATCTTGGAGAACGCGAAGTCGCCCGTTGTCAGCAGCGCCTCGTGATTGACGGTATTAAAGGTGTAGTCGGCTAGGCGCGCAAGTGGAGACTTGCTGTCACTGCTGATGACGACCACGGTGGCACCGCAGTCGCGAGCCGCTTTTGCCATGCGATTCAGACGGCGCGACTTGCCGGAGTTCGAGATCAGCACGATAACGTCGCCGGGGCGCAACGTGAGCGCGAAACCAATCGAGGTCTCGCTGATGGTGCTTGCCATGCAGCGAAGGCCAAGCTGCGAAAACTTAAACGTCGCGTCGAGCGCAACGGCGTTGGTGTTGCCTACGGCCGCAAACTCAATAACGCCCGCATTCTTTAACGCGTGTACAACGGCCGTTAGCGTATCGTGGTCAATCCCGTCGATGGTCGCGTTAAGCTCGCTGACCTTGGCAGCCAAGATATTTTTAAGGCTCTGCTCCATGTTGTCGAGCGAGACCTCGTCGGTCAGGCCCTCGTTGCGCTGACTCTCCAAGTCGCGTGCCAGCGAAAACTGAAAGCTGCGGAAGCTGCCAAAGCCCAGCTTGCGGCAAAAGCGCGAAACCGTCGCCTCGGACGTGGCGGCGGCTCGTGAGAGCTGTGCGGCCGTCAGGCGCGGCGCCTCGGACTGGTGCTCCAATATATAGTCGACAATGCGCTGCTCGGATCCACTATATCCCTGATGAGTGCTAATAAGGGAGAGCGCGCTCTTGCTGCTATCGGTCATGGATGGCTCCTGGTTGGCATGAAAATTGGACTCGTTTTTCAATGCCATAGTATACGGGCATTTTCAATTACAAGATACACCTTGCCGTTTCAAGTGTTGATGGTAAACTTTCACCTACCGTTTACGGTTATGAAAGAACCTTTCACCGGAGAATTGCGACATTTTCCTTTCCGCGAAAGCGCTGGGTTGGTATCTTTCAGTTGTGGAAAAGCGCGCAAGGACGCGCGTGTAGGGGAGCGCCTGCGGGCGCAGTACTCAAGAAGGAGGGACACATGGCTAAGTTTGACATCATCGCCGCCACCGGTTGCCCGACCGGTATCGCGCACACCTTCATGGCGAAGGAGGCGCTGGAGAAGGCAGCTGCCGAGCGCGGTCTGACCATTAAGGTCGAGACCCATGGCCAGGTCGGTGTCGAGAACGAGCTCACCAAGAGCGAGATCGCTGGTGCCAAGGCCGTTGTCGTCGCAGCCGATAAGGATGTCCAGGCTGAGCGTTTCGCCGGTAAGCCCATGGTTTCCGTCGGCGTTTCCAAGGCCCTGTCCGTCGAGGCCGCCGGAAAGCTGATTGACCGCGCGCTCGCCGCCAAGGGCGACGATACGGTTGCCGCTGCCGCCGATGTCGAGGACGAGGTCGAGGAGAAGGAGTCCATCGGCCACGTCATCTACAAGCACCTCATGAATGGCGTCAGCCACATGCTGGTCTTCGTCGTCGCCGGTGGTGTTCTGACCGCCGTTTCGTTCCTGTGGGGCATCACGTCCTTCGATTCGACGGCTGCCGACTACAACAGCTTTGCCGCTATGCTCAAGATTATCGGCGGTATCGCCATGAACCTCATGGTTCCGGTGCTTTCCGCCTACATCGCCGAGTCCATCGGCAAGCGCCCGGCGCTCGTCCCCGGCTTTGTTGCCGGCATGATCGCCATCCAGGGTCTGCCCGTTAACGCCGATACCGGCATGATCGACGCCGGTGGCGCCGGTGTGGGCTTCGGCTTCCTGGGCGGCATCGTCGGCGGCTTCCTCGCTGGCTATGTCATCCTGCTGCTCGAGAAGGTCTTTGCCGGTCTGCCCAAGAACCTGGACGGCCTCAAGGCTATCTTCCTGTACCCGCTGTTCTCGACTGCTATCGTCGGCCTGGTCATGCTCGGCATCTCCGGCCCCATGGCTGCCATCAACACCGCCATGATGGACTTCCTCAAGGGCCTGTCCGCCTCTGGCGCCGTTGTCCTGGGTCTTGCCATCGGCTGCATGTGCGCCTTTGACATGGGTGGCCCGGTTAACAAGGCTGCTTACGTCACCGGTACCGCTATGCTCACCGAGGCCCTGGCCGCCGGTGTTGGCACCGAGACCTACAACTTCGGCACCAACTTCATGGCTGCCGTTTCCGCCGCCTGCATCGTTCCGCCGCTGATCACCACCTTCGCCGTCGTCGTCGGCAAGAAGTACTTCAGCCAGGAGGATCACGACGCCGGTGTCGTCAACCTCATCCTTGGTTGCACCCACATCACCGAGGGCGCCATTCCGTTCATGACCAAGAACATCTGGCCCGTCATGCCCATCATGATGCTCGGTTCTTCCATCGCTTCTATCCTGACCATCATGTTCAACGTTCACGATCCGGCGCCCCACGGTGGTTTCCTGGTCCTGCCCGTTGTCGAGAACGGTCCGCTGTGGGTCCTCGCGATCCTCATCGGCGCTGTGGTCGGTGGCATCCTGTTCGTGGCCTTCAAGAAGTACGACTTCGAGAAGAACCAGAAGGCCGCTCCTGCAGCCAAGCCGGTTGAGGCCCCCAAGGCCGCTGCTGTCGAGGCACCCAAGGCCGAGGCTGCCGACTTCGTGAAGGTCGAGAACGTCTTTGTCGCCGAGGACTTCGCTTCTCGTGACGAGGCCCTGAGCTTTGTCTCCAACCAGGCCGTCAAGGCCGGTATCGCCGGCGACGCCGACGCCGTGATGAACGCCTTCCTGGCCCGCGAGGCCGAGGGCACCACGGGCATGATGGAGGGCTTCGCCATCCCGCATGCCAAGTCCGACGCCATTACCGAGGCTGCCGTCATCGTCGTCAAGGACGAGTCCGGCGTGACCGGTTGGGACACCATGGACGGTGCTCCCGTCAACGTGGCCATCGCCCTGCTCATCCCGGGCGCTCAGGCTGGCACCACGCACCTCAAGATCCTGTCCAAGGTCGCCGAGGCGCTTATGGACGAGGACTTCCGTGCCACCGTCAAGGGTTCCACCGACGCCGCCGAGATCGCCAAGACGATCAACGCCCGCCTGGTCTAATTCCACGGTACGCGAATAACATCGCCCCTTGTAACAAAGGCGGAGACCCTCTCCAGGGCCTCCGCCTTTTTCATCCCCAAATAAGTTGCGGTGAAATAGGGACTGTGTAAACGATTCAACCCCAAATCCAGTCCCTATTTCACCGCAACTTACAGAAGGGTATAGATAGACCCCATCAACTAGATCAACCAGGCGAACAAAAAATCAGCCAGAATTCCGTTCACACGATATTGCTCTGGACCGACTGAGTTTCCGCAGCTTGCTCGCCCACAGGGGGCCGGGCTCAGCCAGTGAGATTTATCGCGAGTTCCGCACGAGCCGAAGAGCACTTAATGTGCTCTTCGTGCGAGCAGGACTGTAGAGCAGGAAATCTCACTGGCCGCGCCCGGCCCCCTGTGGGCGAGCAAGCGGACGACAAACACATCTGTCCAACAATTCGTGCGAAACATAATGAAAAACCGTTTGATGTGAGTTAATATAAACAACGTCGTGAATCTGACTCCTGCCGCATGCATGACAGGGGTTAAACACAAAAAGGAGTCAATTATGGTTTCTGAGAAGGCTACCCTCGTCAATCCGCAGGGTCTTCACATGCGTCCGGCCGGCCTCTTCGCCTCCACCATGGGCAAGTACGCCTGCGACGTGACTGTCGTCACCCCCGAGAAGGAGGTCAACGGTAAGTCCCCGATGGCCCTCATGGCTGCTGGTATCCCCTGCGGTACTGAGGTCGAGGTCAAGTGCGACGGCGCCGACGAGGCCGAGGCTCTGGCTGCTGCCATCGAGCTCATCAAGAGCGGTCTTGGCGAGTAGAACTCAAACGGGTCGCATGTTGAACAATTAAGTTCATACTTGGGGGCGCAGTGACCTGTTCAAGGTAGCTGCGCTCTTTTGTCATGGATATGGCAAAACGCTTTATCACATGACACGGAGAGAGGAATGGGAATGTATCAGGGAGTCAACGCATCCGAGGGCATCGGTATCGGCACCGTCATGGTCGCCGTCGATCCCGACTTGACGTTTGAACCGCACGAGGTCGCTGATTCGGCAGCAGAGAAGGAGCGCTATCAGACCGCTCTTTCGGTCTTCTGCGAGAAGACCCAGGCTCAGGCCGACCACATGAAGGAGACGGTGGGCGAGGCCGAGGCCGAGATCATGAGCGGACACATCGTCCTGGCTCAGGACCCGGGCATGACCGACGCCATCAACGCCGCCATCGACGGCGGCACCTGCGCCGAGCAGGCGCTCATGGACACCTCGACCATGTTCGAGAACATGTTCCTGTCTATGGACGACGAGATGTTCCGTCTGCGCGCGGCCGACATCGCCGACATCCGCACCGGTATTCTGGCCGAGCTGCTGGGCAAGGAGGTCGTTGACCTCTCCGTCCTGCCCGAGAACACCGTCGTTGTCGTGCACGACCTTACGCCGTCCATGACCGCCACGATCGATAAGGCCCACGTTGCCGGTATCGTCACCGAGACCGGTGGCCGCACGTCGCACTCCGCGATCATCGCGCGCGCCCTCGAGATCCCGGCTGTCCTTTCGGTTGCCAACAGCTGCACCGCACTGCGTAACGGCATGACCGTTGTCGTCGACGGTGGCAAGGGTGTCGTCGAGGCCGATCCCGACGAGGAGACGCTCGCCGCTTACACCGCCAAGGCCGAGGCTTTCGCTGCCGAGAAGGCGGCTCTCGAGGCCTTCCGTGGCAAGCCGTCCGTGACTGCCGATGGCATCAAGAAGATCATCGCCTGCAACATCGGTAACCCCGATGACGTGCCCAACGCGCTCGATCACGATGCCGAGGCCATTGGTCTGTTCCGCTCCGAGTTCCTGTTCATGGACTCTGCCGAGCTTCCTTCCGAGGAGGAGCAGTTCAACGCCTACCGCAAGGTCGCCAGCGCGCTCAAGGGCGCTCCGGTCATCATCCGCACGCTCGATGTGGGTGGCGACAAGGAGATCCCGTACCTGCACATGGTCAAGGAAGACAACCCCTTCATGGGCTTCCGCGCCGTGCGTTACTGCCTGGCCAATCCCGACCAGTATAAGGTCCAGCTCCGCGCTCTGCTGCGCGCCAGCGCCTTTGGTGACGTCAAGATCATGATCCCGCTCGTCACCTGCGTCGAGGAGGTCGTGGCCGTCAAGGAGCTCGTCGAGCAGTGCAAGGCCGAACTGACCGAAGAGGGCCGCAAGTTCAACGAGAACATCGAGGTCGGCATCATGGTCGAGACGCCCGCCGCTTCGCTGCTTGCTGACCGTCTGGCCGAGGTCGCCGACTTCTTCTCCATCGGCACCAACGACCTGATCGGCTACACCATGTGCGCCGACCGTGGCAACGACACCATCTCCAACCTGTACCAGGTTTACTATCCCGCCGTGCTCCGCTCGCTCAAGAACATCATCGAGAGCGGCGTGAAGGCCGGCATCATGGTCGGTATGTGCGGCGAGGCCGCTGCCGATCCGCTGCTTGAGCCGCTGCTGATCAGCTGGGGCCTGGAGGAGTTCTCGATGAGCGCTCCGTCGATCCTGCGCGCCCGCAAGACCATCAGCCAGTGGACCAAGGCCGAGTGCGACGAGCTCGCCGAGAAGGCACTCGCCTGCAACACCGCCGCCGAGGTCAAGGCGCTGCTCGAGTCCGCAGCTCGCTAATTTGGTATCAGAGGTAACCGCGTGGTTGGAATGGGCCGGCCACGCGGCCCTCACATATACAGGGGGTACTGTAAATGTTCTACACGCTAACCGCTAACCCGGCTGTCGACATGACGGTTTCGAGCTCTCCGCTCGAGCCCGACGAGAACGTCCGCACCGGCTCGGCCAGCTACACGGCTAACGGCAAGGGCCTCGACGTGTCCTTTGCCTTTAAGAAGATGGGCGTCGACACCGTCGCGCTCGGCTTCTTCGCCGGCTTCACGGGCAAGTTCATCGTCGAGGAGGTCATGAACCTGGGTTGCCTGTGCCGCCCGGTCTGGACCGACGGTATCACGCGCATCAACACCTACGTCAACGATGGCCAGCACGAGTACGGCATCCTTAACCCCGGCGCCCCGATTACGCCGGAGCACCAGAAGGAGCTCTACAACATCCTGGACACCGCGGGCGACCTTGAGTGCCTGATCGTTTCCGGCTCCGTGCCTCCCAAAGCTACGCCCGACTTCCTGGCTCAGGTCATGGAGCACGCTCAGGCTCGTGGCGCCGACGTCGTCCTGGACCTGTCCTCCGACAAGCTCAAGGAGCTCGCTCACAAGAAGCCGCTGCTCATCAAGCCGAACCATCATGAGATGAAGGCCATCTTCGGCGTGCCGGTCGACACCGACGACGAGGTCCGCGTTGCCATGAAGCTCGCCCACGACGCCGGCGTCCAGAACGTGCTGCTCACTCGTGGTAGCCGCGGCGACGCCTACTTCTCCAACGGCGAGGACATCTGGTATGCCAAGCGTGAGTTCAACATCAAGCTGGTCTCTTCCGTCTGCGCCGGCGACTGCACCCTCGCTGCGTTCCTGCACAAGTGGTACAGGGATCGCGACAACGTCGAGGAGGCCATGAAGCTCGCTATGGCCACCGGCGCCAACGTTGCCGAGTCCGTGGGCATTGGCGACTTCGGTCACGTTGACGAGTACAGCAAGCGCGTTGCTGTCCGTAAGCTCGATCGCAAGTAATCGAAAAGCGATACATTCGCGCGCATGCGGCGCTCTGACTTCGGTCGGGGCGCCGTTTTTTTCGTGGGAAAAGAGAGATGAAACCGACCTTCACCGCTTCCACACCGTTCACCGAGTTGTTGTAGCCTTTTGCCGAAGCGTGGAATATACTTTCATTAACACGTTGCTTCGTGAAAGGAACATTCATGATTTACACGCTCACTGCAAATCCCGCTATTGACTACAACATCGCCTGCGACGGCCTGTCCGCCAATACCGTTACGCGCACCCGTAACGCGGTCTACACCCCCAACGGCAAGGGTCTCAACGTCTCGTTTACGCTCGACCACTACGGCGTCGATACCACGATCCTGGGCTTTTTCGCCGGCTTCTCGGGCGAGTTCATCGTTAAGGGCGCCGAGGCCCTTGGCGTGCCCGTCAAGCCCGTGTGGACTGACGGCATCACGCGTGTCAACGTGTTCCTCAACGCCGGTCCCGACACCGAGTACAACATGGTCAATGCCGGCGCCGCCATTAACGAGGCCAACGAGCAGGAGATGTTTGAGCTTATTGATTCGCTCGACGACATGGCCTGCCTGGTCATTAGCGGCTCGCTGCCCCCCAACACCTCCGAGGGTTTCCTGGCCGAGGTCCTGCGTCGCGTGAAGGCAAAAGGCGCTGAGTTCGTGCTCGACATCTCGAGCCATCAGCTGGCCGACCTCATTGCTATGGAGCCGTTGCTCATTAAGCCTAACGACGACGAGCTGCTCGACATCTTTGGCATTAAGGTGAGCGGTGGCGATGACGAGTCCGTCAAGGGTGCGATGGCCGAACTGCACGCCAAGGGCGCCAAGAACGTGCTGCTGACCCTCGGCGGCGCCGGTGCCTATTTCTCTAACGGCGAGCACATTTGGTTTGCGAACCGCACCTTTGATGTCAAGCTGCTGTCGACCGTCTGCGCCGGCGATTCCTCGCTCGCTGCCTTCCTGTCCGTGTGGCACGACGCCCCCGAGCGCGTCGAGGACGCCCTGCGCCTTTCGATGGCCACTGGTGCCAACGTGGTTGAGTGCCCGGGCTTGGGCGATTTTGCCAAGGTGGACGAATACAAGAAGCACATCGAAGTTCGTCAGGTCTGCTAGCCGTATCGAAAAATCGTTGCCGAACACCCGCTTTGGATCTCCGAGGCGGGTGTTTTTGTGCGCTGAACGTATATGGCGTCTGCCGACTCGTTTTATCGAATCGACGACGCGATTGCGTGTGCGCTCTTTCTCGTTTCTTGTTAGACTTCTTGAGAACCATCGATTTACGCTCGCAAGTGCAGGAGGCCATAGGCATGTGCAATGTTTCGCTCAACGGTACGCAGCCGACCGATGCCTCCATCCGTGTCCTGCGTGCGCTCGAGGCAGCCGGTCTTGAGGCTTGGTACGTAGGCGGTTGGGTACGCGATGCCCTGATGGGGCGCCCCAGCCACGATGTTGACATGTGTTGTAGCGGCCTGTGGCAGGAGTCCAAAGCAGCGCTCGAGGCAGCGGATATCGCCGTGGTTGAGTCGGGCGTTAAATTTGGTGGCATCACGGCCATTTGCGATGGCGAGCGCATTGAGGTCACCACCTACCGCCTGGACGGCTTTTACACCGATGGTCGCCATCCCCAGAGTGTGGAGCGTGCGGCGTCGCTTGAGGACGATCTGGCGCGCCGCGACTTTACCGTCAATGCCATGGCGTGGCATCCCGAGCGCGGCCTTGTCGACCGCTATGACGGCCAGGGCGACCTGGATCGTAAACTCATCCGCGCCGTTGGAGATCCCAAGCGTCGTTTTAACGAGGACGCGCTTCGCATGCTGCGCGCGGTGCGTTTTGCCTGCCGTCTGGACTTTATGATTGAACCCGCGACCAAACAGGCACTTGCCGAGTGCGCGCCGCTTCTCGATGCCGTGGCACGCGAGCGCGTGGGCATTGAGCTCGAAGGCATTCTTTCGACCGGCCATGGGGGAGACGCGATGCTGCGCTACCCCGAGCTTATTTGCGCCGCCGTGCCCGAGCTCGCGCCTGCTCGCGGGTTTGATCAGCGCAGTGTCTATCACGCGTTTAACGTCTACGAGCATATCGCCCGCGTGCTGACGGTGGCAGGGGAGCTGGCGCTGTGCGATGGTGTTGCGCCCTCTTCGAGCCTTATGTGGGCGGCCTTTTAGCACGACGTCTCCAAGCCCGAGTGCTTTACGGTCGACCATGCGGGCAGCGGACACTTCTACGGTCATCCTGAGCTCGGCGCCAAGAAGGCGCGTGCCATCATGGATCGCCTGGCGCTCTCGCACGATTTGGTGCGCGATGTGTGCCTGCTGATCAAATACCATGACAAGCCGCTGCGTCCCGAGCGATCCTGCCTGCTCAATATGATGCGCGCGCTTTCGGGCGAGGGCGTCGATACGCCGCGTCTGATGGACGAGCTCATGGACCTTAAGCGTGCCGACACACTCGGTAAGGCACCTTCGTGTTTCTATTACGTCGAGACGATCGAGGAGATGCGCGCGCTAACTCACGAGTTGCTGGCGGCGGGGGAGCCCTATACGCTCAAGATGCTTGCCATCAATGGTGGCGACTTGATTCGCGCCGGCGTCAAGCCAGGGCCGGAACTGGGACAGCTGCTCAACGCCGCCCTCGATGCCGTGATCGAAGATAGCATCCCCAACGAGCGCGAAGCACTCCTGGCTCACCTGCACCTGGGGTAGTCAGGTGGTTCCATTCCATATGAGCTGACCGGTTGACCTGCGCTTTCCATAACCTCACGACAAAATCTGAGCAATTTGGAATTTCTTCTTGCGCTCGCGTTTTTTGTCCCGTAATATATTTCTTCGCAGCACGGCAGTGCAGATGTCATGTGGCCCGTTCGTCTAGCGGTTTAGGACGCCGCCCTCTCAAGGCGGAGATCACCAG